>JBBTXL010000042.1:0-5398 GCA_038062295.1 Patescibacteria group bacterium | reverse complement strand
CGAAGAAGCGTATTATCAAACAGATCCAGTTGATCCTGATACTGACGGAGACGGGTATCTGGACGGGGAAGAGGTGGCGTCCGGCTACGACCCGGTCGTTCCCGCCCCCAACGACGCACTCCCCGGAACCGACACGAACGCCCCGCGCCCCATCCCGAAAAATCTCACGACATATTTAACGCAACTTCTTGCGCAAAAAGTGTCGTCGGGCGAATTTGAACCGTCCCTCGCCGAAAATCTTGCCGAGGGAACAAACGACCCCAACCTTCCGTATAACCAAGACGTAATGAACGAAGCGCTTTACCAAATTGGCCTTCGGGCAAAAGAATACTTTGCATTACCACAGATAGACGAAAAAGAAATCCGCGTTTCTTCAGAACAAACCTCCTACGAATCAGTCGGACAATACATCAATGTAATGTCGCAAGCGGTGAGTGCAGATGAAACTATTATGCGGCTTGGCAAAAACGAAGCAACCATTATCCAGGAAGCTGTGGAAAGCAGCAACATGGACTCTGTGCAACTTCTCATCGCCTCAACACACAGCAGCGTTGAGTGGGTAAAAAATATAACTGTGCCACAGGGGTTTGAGGATCTTCACAGGCGGCAGCTTGCCCTCTTGATACTCCAAGAAAATATTTTTAAAGCAATTAAAAATATCAGCGACGACCCCATAATGGCTGCTGCTGGAATGGAAACATACGGTAGCATAGTAGACCTGTATCAAAAGTTCTCCGAAGAGTTGGAATTAAAAATACAAAGCTACCAATAACCCATGGTGTTAGAAAGCCCTGCCATTGCAAAACCAGTATCTCTTTTCCTTGCATTTGTTATGATCGCAAACCTGGTTTTGTTTGCGGCGATTTTCTATCCGCAACCAGTGCAGGCAACGGGATTGCCAGTGGTTGACGTCGCCTCTATTGCCCAAACAGTCGCAAAATTCGTTTGGGATAAAGCAAAGTGGGTGTACGAAAAAGCGGTTGCTGCAAAGACCGCCGCATATGAAGTATGGGACCAATTTAAGTCGGCACATGGTGTTGTCGCGGAGCTGGTTGCCGCAACACTCACCATCGCTATGCACCAAGTGCTCGCCAAGCTTACCAACGACATCGTGGCATGGATCAACGGCGGCGGGAAAGGGAAGCTCCGCGTCCTCCAAGATCCGGGGAAATTCCTGCGCGACGCGCTGGATGAAGCCGGCGGGGTGCTTATGGGCAGTATTTTGAACGTGGACCCGCGGACGCTGTGTGACGCCAGTTACTTAAAGTTTACACTCGCGCCCACCTTTGCCGGCCCCTACGCCGTGCCGACCTTTGACGAGCAGGTCGCCTGTACATTCTCGGGCATGGCCGCCGGCCTCCAGCGCTTTGAGCAAGATTTCCGCAACGGCGGCTGGCGCGCGTTCATTGACCTCACCCGCAGGGAAAACAACCATATCGGCCAGGCGCTCATCATACAGAAGGAGCTGGAAAAAATAAAAGCGCAGAAAAAAGAGGCGGCGGACGTGGAGCTGAATATCGGAAAAGGATTTCTATCGCAGAAAAAATGCGTCATAACAAAAGCGGCAGATGTTTCGTGGACAAGAGCCTCGGACGAGGGCCTCCCGGGAACAAATTATCGGGGGGCAGTAAGAGAATCGGAAACTATTACCGGCGCTGACCTTGTCGGCGCTGATATAGAAGATGTGATGAAAGAGTTTGGATACAGTAACGCGGAAGAATTCAAAGGGTATTGGATTTCATTCGGCGGGATGGTGGAGTGTAAAACCGTCACGCCCGCAGAGCAAATTTCAGAACTTGCTTCCAAGGCACTCCAGGCACCTATGAAACGCCTGGAAGACAGCATTACCGCAATGACCAATAAACTCGGCACCGGCGCGGGGAGTGTCATCAAGCCGTATGTGCTCGCCATCGCGAACGCGGGGTTGAATCTCCTGGTCAATAAAGAGATCGGGCTTATCAAAAACACCGTCTTCCCGCCACCCAAACCGCGCAGAACACCCCGCACACCCACCGACGCGCTGGCGCACAACACGCAGCTCGGGCAATCGGCAGGCGCGGTGGCCGCCTCGGCGAACGACTTTCGTTCGTTCGTGCTAAAATCGCTCATCAACTTTAGCATCTTTACCAACACAGTGTCGCAAGTGATTTTGGAAAGCGATGAGACGCTCAAGCGCACTCCTATCAATAAAATGGAATACGCTGCGCTGACCAGTGCGGTGCCGTCCGGATTTCCGACTGGGGATTTTCTTGGTACGACCACTTTAAATGGTACGGTGATTACCGAAGACTATAACCACCGGGGTGGAGGTGCTGACAATGACATTAAAAATCTCATGGGCTTTCTTGCTGATGTTCAGTGTCCGGGGACAGGAGGCGATGTAAACACCACGGCAACCCTGGGTGGAACCCCAACCACATTCACGGTAGCGCACTGTGCCGCACCAACAGCAACCGACCCTGCCACTACCGACAGAACAATGGTCAGCACTTACTCCGCGGGCAAGATATTTTATGAAGAAGCACAGTGGTGCGGCGCGTACGCGCAGGAGTTGCCGTTGGACGTGCCGGTGGAGGAAAGAACCATTAAGGACAATTATCAAGATCTATCGACCACCAGGAATTCCGTTTTTGGATTTGTCGATGATATTGGAACGCTCCGCTTTATGCGATTTTCTGACGCTAATGCTGGTGTCGTCGGCGGTCCTTTCGCTTCCTACGCCGGCCCTCTCTCCTTTGACGCAACACTCATTTCCACCGGCAGAGATGCCAACAGCGACGGCGTGGTTGACACCGCCATAGCCAGCACTTCTTCAAGCCGTCCCTACGACATAGAAGGGGGCGACCTTCCCACCGTCGCGCCGAATTTTTCGGGTGACTTTCTGAACAGCAGTGGCTCTCTCATCGCGACAAATTTGTTTCCCGCGGTTGCAGAGGCGGCTGCTGCGGGAGGATTTGCGTTTGGCGGCTACGGAATCGACGGGTTTTCAAGCCGCATCCAAACTATCCCCTCCGGCGCACCCGTTGCCAACTTGCCCGTTCCGCTTGCCGGCGCCGAAGCGGTGTACTACCCGCCCAACGACATGATATATATTTTCGGCGGAAGGAATGGACAGGGATATTCAAACAGGGTGTACGAATTCAACCCCGCCACCCGTGCGATACGCCAGATGGCAGCAAATCTCCCTTTCCCCACCTACGGCCTCACTGGCGCATATCTTTCCGACACGCAGCGCATTTACCTGTTTGGCGGAAAAACGGGAAATAACATAACCATTACCAAAGTCCTTGGGGACTACACCGAAGCACCGGTAGACGTTGTGGACGCACGCTTTTCTGACCAGATCTTGGAGTTCAACCCCATCACCGACACGGTGACCACGCGTACCGACCGGCTGCCGACCGCTACAGCGCATGCGTCCGCGGCCGTTGGCGTAGCGCCGCAAGGAACAGCGGGCACGCGCATATATGTCGTCGGCGGCATTGATGAGACACGAAGTGGCGTCAGTACCATTATCGCATTTAACCCCGGTGCCAGCAGGAGCGAGCCAGCGGTGTCGGAAGCGAGGGCGCACATCGCCCCCGCACGCGGACATCTCGCAGCGCTTGCAACCGACGCGAGTGGCACCACCATCAGGATATTCGGCGGCGAGAACACCTATGGCCGCACCGATATGGTGGAAAACTTTCTTCCGGCAAGCGACACCATCAGCGCGGGCACCTCGCTCTCCGCTCCACTAAGCAAAATGGCACGCTCGCTGGATACCAGGATTCTTGTCGGCGGCACCAAAAATTATGGTCGCGACCCGCAAAACCCCGATCTTGACCCGCCGGGTGCAAAACTTTACCCCGAGGGCGATGTATATTACATCGCGGGGACCGCAGAAGCGGTCGTGCGCCAGCAACCAATCTTACAAAAGTATTTTAGCCCGACCTTTGAGGGCGGTACTGTCGGCCTGATGAACATCCGTGAGAACCGCGCGTGGCACGACCCGTCGCTGGCCGTCGCCGACCCCGACATCAGCTCCATTGTGCACAACAAAGGCGACGCGGTGCTGCTTGCCAAACCGTTCTATCCCGAGCTTATGGAACAGGCGCAGGAGCTCATGGAAAAACTGCGCATCATAAAGGGGTACCACTTTGCTACGCAAAACTTGAAAGATTACGAAGCGGGTATCGCTCAACAGACCGGTTCCCTGCCGGATGACGACCCCGTGGACAACAACCCCGAAAACCCGAGTTACCACGACAGCATTCTTCCCGCACCCGGCGGCCGGTGTGCGGAACCGGCGGAGCAGGTATGGAACACAACAACAAACCAATACGACTGCATCAAGCGCGGCTATAAAGGGTCGGTCAGCGACGTGATGTCACGGTACAACAACCTGACGCAAGCGTATCAGGCGCTCTTTGCCGGGCTTCAGGACGAAAATGCGCTTGAGGCGGTGGACCCCGATATGACCATCCTCTCCGACACGGAACAAAATATCCGCCGCGCGCTCATCGGCGAACGCTGCCCTGTCACGCCGCCATCAGCGACACTGTCCCCCGATATGCTTAGCAAATGCCCGCGGCTTTCAAGCGGCGAGTACAACATGGCGCGCAAGTTTGTGTTTGAGCCGGACGACCAGTCGGGCAGCGCGACCGGTTTGACCACCGGTTTTGCCACCAACCCGTTCACCGGCCAGAAAAGTTCCGCGCTCGCGGGCGTGCTGAACCTGGAAGATATGACGCAGCAACTGCAGTCCCTGCCACCGGATAAAAATCTCATAAAACTCATCCGCCTCCGACAAACGTTGGAGCAAATGCAGGTTCCCGACCCTACGACCAATAAAATACGTCCTATCCCCGTGCCGGGAAAAGAACCGATCGAGCCGGAACCGCTTACCGGTGTTGACATCATACAGATTTCCATCCCCGGACACGAAAACATTCAGGTTTGGCTGAACGATACGGCAACCCGCAACAAAGACATCCAGCAGCTCATTGAAGCATACGGCTACACCACCGCCAAGGAAGCATACCCGGAAATCTCCAAGGAGCTTGATGGGGTGCTGGATGACATCACAAACCAGGTCGCCGACAAACTCAAGGACGTGTTCTTAAAACGCATGGAAGAAAATGTTGAGAAAGCGCGGGCAGACGCACAATACCGCCTGAAGCGTTTTGTTGAGTATGCGCGCGACCTGAACAGCTCGGTGAAGTACGAAGCGCATGGTCTGGAAGCGAACCGCCTTACCGGCGTCGGCCTCATTCAAAAAAACCGTGACCAGATAGACATAGACTCGTACGTTCTGCGCGGGGAAGCGTTTGCGAGCGATCCTGCCGACCCCAACCTCGTGGAAAATATTATTAAACGACCCGGGAGCGGGCAACCAACCTTGGTGAACGACCAGATA
>JBBTXL010000041.1:0-14379 GCA_038062295.1 Patescibacteria group bacterium | reverse complement strand
ATTCTTGTTGTTATTTTCACCTATTTTTACACCGCCGTTACGTTTGATACAAAACAGATCTCCGAAAATCTCCAAAAGCAGGGCGGGTTCGTACCCGGGATTCGGCCCGGCGGCTCCACCACCGACTTTTTGGACCGGATCGTCAACCGCATCACGCTTGCGGGGGCGACGTCACTCGGGCTTATTGCCATTCTACCGTTCATCATGCAGTATTTTACGGGCACTGCGACGCTTACCATTGGTGGGACGGCGCTTCTGATCGCCGTGTCGGTCGTTCTGGATACCATGAAGCAGATCAAAGCGCAGCTGGTGATGCACGAATACGAGCGGTTCTGATATACTGAAAGTATGGAAGATAACCCGCTCAATATCATTATTCTGGGACGGTCGGGCAGCGGCAAGGGAACGCAGGCAAAGCTGCTGGTGGAAGAGCTGAACCTGGAATATATCGCCACAGGAGACCTGTTGCGCGCGTTTGCCGAGCGCGGGAACATCGCGGGACTGAAGCTCAAAGAAACATTGACGCATGGGAAGCTGGTGCCGTCGTGGTTCGCCTTTTTTATATGGATGGAAAAGCTTGCTTACACGAACATGCATAAAGGGGTGTTGTTTGACGGCAGTCCGCGCAAGATCGCGGAGGCGGAAATGCTTGACGATGTGCTTGCGTGGTTCGGGAGAACGAACATGAAAGTAGTATTGATCGATATTTCCCGCGAGGAAGCACACCACCGGCTTTCGAACCGCATGGTATGTCCGAGCTGCGGCAAGGGAGCGTACAAGAAGAATGATGGCAACACGCGCTGTCGGTATTGCCAAGCGGAGTTAATCGCGCGACCGGACGATGATCCTATGGCGATTGAGTCCCGACTTGACTGGTTTGAGAATGAGGTGATTCGGGTCATTGAATATTACCGCGCGAAAGGATGTCTTATTACGGTGAGCGGGGAGCAAAGTCCGGAAGACGCGCACCGCGAGATCATGGGAAAGTTGGGACTTGCGGCATGAGCGCGGTCAAAACACAACAGGAGATTATGGCGATGCGCGAGGGAGGGAAGATCCTCGCGGGCGTCCTCGATGAAGTTTCTCAAAAGGCGGTGGCGGGCGCGACCACCGCTTTTTTAAATGCAGAAGCGGAACGGCTCATTCGCGCGGCGGGCGCAACACCGTCGTTTTTAGGGTACCGCGCGCGCGGCGCCAGCACGCCCTATCCCGCTACATTATGTACCTCGGTGAACGACGAAGTGGTGCACGGCATCCCATCTGAGCGCGTATTGCGTGAAGGGGATATTATCGGGCTTGATATCGGGTTGTGGTACCGCGATCTATGCGTTGATATGGCCATCACGGTACCGATAGGAACCGTGAGCGAAAAGGCACGGCACCTTATCGTGGTTACGCGGCAGTCGTTATACGAAGGTATTGCCGCGGTACACGCCGGCGCGCGAACGGGGGATATCGGGTATGCAGTGGAGCAGTATGTGAAACCGCATGGTTTTGGCATTGTCCGCGAACTTGCGGGACACGGGGTGGGACATGCGGTGCATGAGGAGCCGCCCATCATGAACTTTGGAAAAAAGGGGACGGGGGAGCTGCTTGAAGCGGGCATGACCATCGCTCTTGAGCCGATGGTCACCGAAAAAGGATGGCAAGTGAAAACAGGGAGCGACGGCTGGACGATCAAAACCGCCGACGAGTCGCTTGCGGCGCACTTTGAGCACACGGTTTTGGTGACGAAAGACGGGTGTGAGATACTTACCGTACTTCATTGAAATTATCGCAGAAGCCCCGCACTTTTTACTCGGCCTCGCTGTGAAGATTTTCAAGCTCACTTGTGCCGCCGTCCACATCTCCCTCCCAAGGGGGCCCCACGATGATGGTTTGGCGGACGTTCGCGAAAATCTGCGTCACGGCTCGGCAAGAGAAAAAAGTGCGGAGCATTTCTGCTTGTACGTAATAATATGAAATTTATTGGTATTGATTACGGTGATAAGAATATAGGCATTGCGGTTTCCGACGAGGAGGGGAAGATCGCGTTTCCGCGCACGACTATCCAAAACGACGGCAGTGCCGTGGAGGCAATTTGGAAACTGTGCACGGACGAAACTATCGGCACCATTGTGGTTGGGGTGCCGATCTCTTTTTCCGGTATGCCGTCCGAACAGGAACATAAAACACGCGCGTTCGGGAAATTGGTGGAGCACATGATCGCCAGTATTCCGGTCGCCTACGAGAACGAAATATTCACGACCAAAATCGGAAAGACCGACGCCGGCGCCGCTGCCGTGATTTTACAAGGATACCTTGACAGGATGCGGGAGTAGGTGTTATGTAGATTCTGGGCGGATTCCTAATCTCTTTTAAAAAGTGAAAGGGGGACTAAATGACGCTTAATCAGTTCTTTACGGAATTAGAACAACTTCCATCGGAGTATGTAATGCAGTTTTTGACTCCAATGGGCGCTGCGATTACAGTGGTAGTTCATAATCAATGGTGTTTCCATCCCATACTTGCGGTGGCGCAACATAGGTTCGGCACCCACCTTGATCCTCACAGCGCAGAGAGTTTTTCCCGTGCTGCCACGGATCTCGGATTGGATGCTGAAACACAAGCGATTGTTTTCAATGGTGCGTTTGGGATTGGGCACCCGTCCATTATCTCCCGCTTCTATGAAGCGGCAAAAGCCCGTCGCGATAAACAATGCGGTTAACATGCAAGAAGCCCGGAACACATCGTTGTTCCGGGCCTTTTTGTTTTGTCCAAAAGGCGTGCTATAATTTCCCTAATGGACAAAGATATATTCCTCTCGGTTATTATCCCGGCATACAACGAGGAGCATCGTATCGCGCATACCCTGGAAGTCATTGGGAAATATGTTGCGTCAAAAAACTTTGCGTGCGAGGTGCTGGTGGTGAGCGACGGATCGCGTGACCGCACGGCAGATATCGTGCGCGAGTATAGCGGACGCATGCCGTGGCTTCGCGTTCTGGACAACACAGAAAATCATGGCAAAGGGTATGTGGTGCGGCAGGGGATGCGTGAGGCGCGGGGGCAATATCGCCTGTTCATGGATGCGGATAACTCGGTATCCATTGAATATATGGACACGTTTGTGCCTTATTTTTCACAGGGGTATGATGTGGTCATCGGTTCCATCGAAATTGCGGGGGCGAAGATAGAAGAGCATGCAGCGTGGTACCGGCGTGCGCTGGGGCATTACGCGAAATTGCTTATCCGCGCGCTCGCCATTTGGGAAATTCACGACACGCAGCGTGGATTTAAAATGTTTTCCGCGCGCGCCGCACAAGAGGTATTTGCGCTCCAGACACTGACGGGCTGGGGATTTGATATTGAAATTTTGGTTATCTCCAAAAAACTCGGCTATAAAATAAAAGAATTGCCGGTGGTGTGGAATAATATGGGCGAGTCCAA
This sequence comes from Patescibacteria group bacterium, assembly GCA_038062295.1. Taxonomy (GTDB): domain Bacteria; phylum Patescibacteriota; class Minisyncoccia; order GWC2-36-17; family WO2-46-25; genus JBBTXL01. Next base: position 10,950 of record JBBTXL010000041.1, on the reverse strand, counting down.
GGTGAAACTTTCCGCATATATTACAACACTGAAGGACCTGTTCATGGTGCGGTGGAATATGATGATGGGGAAGTACCGGAGGAAACAAGTAACGAAGAGCGCGTAACATCGTGGCCACAAAACCAAAAGGCAGCATATCGGAGCTCCGTCAGGACCTGGTGTCCGGCGACTGGGTGGTTATCGCAACCGGTCGGGCGAAGCGGCCGCACGCGTTCGCCGGCAAACCAGCGACGCTCAAGCAATCCAGGGCGCAGTGCCCGGCGGATTTTGAACGGCCGTTTGACAAAAAACACCCCCCGCTGCTGCGGTACGATTACGACGCAACGCAGGACAAGCGGACCGGCTGGGCTGTGGTGGTGAAGCAAAACAGATACCCCGCGTTTGCGAAAGGGGTCTGCAAGTTTTTTTCAAAAGAAGGGCCGTATACTTTGACTGCGGGTGTGGGATTTCACGAATTGTTCATTCTACGCGATCATGGAAAATTCATTCCCGACCTGACGGGCCGCGAAATGGCGATGCTCGTGCGGGCGTACCGCGACCGATACACATTCGTTGCCGACCAGGAGTGCATCGAGTATGTTTCCGTGTTTCACAACCATGGCCGCGAAGCCGGGTCGTCCGTTTCACATCTGCATTCGCAGCTTATCGGGTTGCCGGTGATCCCGCCCGATGTGTTCAAAAGCATCCGGGGTTCGGAACGATATTTTGATATGCATCAAAAATGCGTGCATTGCGTGATGGTGGCGCACGAAGCGCGCGCTAAAAAACGCGTGATATATGAAAACAAAGAGTTCATTGTTTTTGTTCCTTTTGTATCGCGTATTGCCTTTGAGGTGCGTATCTTTCCAAAGATCCACTCGTCCAATTTCCGCACGCTGACGGATGAAAACATCCCGTTGCTTGCCGATGCGTTGCAAACCGTGATCCGCACACTCCATCGCGGCCTAAACGATCCGGCATTTAACTTTTTCATTCACACATCGCCGGCGCAAGACCACCATCATCACTACCACTGGCACATGGAGATTATCCCCAAAACGTCCGTGTGGGCGGGGTTTGAGCTCGGTACCGGCATTGAAATTTCAAGCATTGCGCCGGAAAATGCCGCAAAATTTTTGCGGAGCGTGAAGCTAAAAACTAAAAGCTAATGAAACTTATTATTGCCAATTGGAAAGCGTATGTGACCGACGAAAAAGCGGTACGGGAGCTTGCCACGGCGGTCGGGAAAATAAAACTGCCGAAAAAAACAGAGATCGTTCTGTGCCCGCCGTTTATTTTCTTGTCACAGCTTGCCGCTATACGCAACGCAGTTTTTTTCGTCGGCGCGCAGGACGTATTTTGGGGTACCGGCGGCGCCTATACCGGCCAGATCATAGCGGATATGCTCAAAGCGTTCCGGGTGCGGACGGTTATCGTTGGTCATTCGGAGCGGCGGCGTTATGCGGGGGAAACGGATGAGATCGTGAACAAAAAAGCGCTTGCGGCGCTCGCGGCCGGGCTGGAAACCATCGTGTGTGTGGGCGAACAGGAACGCGAAGATCCGCGCATGGTTCCCAAAAGTGTTGGCGAGCAGGTTCGCGCGGCGCTCGCGGGTGTGGCGGCTCCCGCGCTCAAAAAATTGGTGATCGCCTATGAACCGATATGGGCGATCAGTGGTGCTGGGGGAAGGGCGGATACGCCCAACGACGCGCTGTCTGCGGCAATTTATATCAGAAAAACAGTGGGGGAGTTATACGGTGCAAAATCCGCCGCGACGCTGCGTGTCTTGTACGGTGGCTCGGTGAATGCGCACAATGCCCGCGCGTTCCTGCACCAGGAAGGTATCGATGGGCTTTTAGTCGGCAAAGCGTCAACAGACAAAAAGGAATTTGCCGGAATTATTGCGGCAGGGCTTGAATAATGCTTATTTTTTCGGTACTATCTGCTCATTGCACTTTCTGAAAGGAGGCAATCATGGATAAGCTATTCATGGTGGCAATGTTGATCGCATCTGTGGGTGCCGTTGTTTTCGTTCTTATCAGTTTGTTCTTGCCGGATAAAGATAAAGCAGTCCGAAGTTACAAAGAGAAGTTCTAACAACTCCCCGTTACGCATTGCGTAACGGGGAGAAATGTTTAATCGTTTTTTGAGAAAATCTCCATTCCTTTCCACCAGCGCTTGAGTGCGGTCCAGGTATCGGCCGTGATGGAGATAAGGTAATACAGTTCCACCAGTTCGTGGAAAAACCATGCGAGCATACCGCGGAGCTTGAACGGCCCGATCTCGGCGACGGCATACTTGCCGCCCAGTGGAATGACATAGGGATACTTCCATGTCCTAAACGGTTTTTGCGGTGTGCCATGTATGTCGCACCAGATATTTTCCGCAGCGACTTTTCCCTGTTCGATCGCAAGCCGCGCCGTTGCCGGCGGCGCACGATGCGTCTCCGGATCCGTGAAACAAGCGTTGTCACCGATCGCAAAGATGTTCTGCGCGACATGGAGGTGTTCGTCGGGAGAAATACAGAGCATGAAGGGATCGGTTTCCATCCTCCCCCTTTTTTCAATGGACAGTTTTCCGTTTGCAAGCATATTGACCGCCTGGACGCCGCCCGACCAGATAAAAATATCATAGGGAAGTTTTTCTTCAGGATGGTTGGGAGCCGATCTGACAAAGACGGTTCTCCCGTCCGCTTGCGACACGAACGAACCTTCCTTCAGAAGCACTCCAAGTCGCGCCAGCCGCCGGCGCGCGTGCGTTACGGTCCATTGGTCAAAACCGGGGAGAATGGTCGAGCTTCCTTCCACCACGGTGATAGCGGGACACACATTTTTTTTAAGTTTTCGGTTCAGTTCGCCGATGTATCCCACAAGTTCCGCCGAAAATTCAACGCCCGTCGGGCCTCCGCCACCCACCACTACGGAAAGCGTCCCGCCGCTTTCCTTCGTGTCGTACATTCTGCGCACGGTCGCACGGATGTGTATTGCATCGGTGAGCCATTTGAGCGAAATGGCATGTTCTTTGACGCCCGGAATCCCAAAATATGCCATCTCCGAGCCAAGTGCAAACACCATGTACGCAAAGGGAAGCGATGCGCCATCGTCGCACAGCACTTTTTTCGCGATAAGGTCAATACTCGTCACGGTGTTGCGGATGAATGTGACGGGAGTATTGCTGAAGATTTCTTCGAGCGGCGTGGTGGTGATATGTTTTACGGAAAGCGCCGCCGCATCGTCGGACGCGGTCGTTGCGACTTCATACAGCGCGGGCGTGTATACGTGATAGTCATTTTTATCCACGAGCAAGAGACGGTAGTTCGCAAACGACGCGGGGTGTTTCCGGGCGAGTTTTGCGAGTCGCATCGCGCATGCGATTCCGCCGAATCCGGCGCCGAGAATCACAATGTTCTGTTGAGCGTTGTCGGGTGTCATATCGGAAATATTGTAGCACGCTCGGAGCAAAATCCCAATTTCCAAATCCCAAGCATCACACGGGCTCCCGTGACCGAATCTCAAAAAGTTTTGAACATTGAAATGTGTGATTTATGCGGCATTTTTGATACTCATCCATTCTCTGTTATAATACCCGCATGCGTTTGAAGACGATAGACAAGGTACATGTGCGCGGCAAGCATGTGCTTGTGCGGACGGATTTCAATGTTTTTACCGAACGGGAACGGATCCGGGATGATTTTCGGATCCGGCGTACCATCCCCACGCTGCGGCATTTGCTCAAACAGCGGGCAAAGGTCATCATCGCGACCCATTTCGGGCGCCCACTCGCCGAGGCGCGCGACGAAAGCGATATGGCCCGTTTCAGCACGCGTAAAATTGCACGGCAGCTTGCAAAAGATCTGGGGAAAAAAGTAAGCTTCGTTTCGGCATGCACCGGTCCGAAGGTTGCGCGCGCGGCGGCACAGATGAGAGCCGGAGAGATCCTGATGCTTGAAAATCTGCGTTTCCATCCGGAAGAGGAAGCTAACGACCAGAAGTTCGCGCGTGACCTTGCGTCATGTGCGGCGGTGTATGTGAACGAAGCATTCTCGGTATGCCACCGCGCGCACGCTTCGGTAGAGGCCATCACGCGTTTTGTGCCAAGCTATGCCGGGCTGTTGCTTGCCGAGGAGGTTCGCGTTCTGCATGGAGCGTATCATAAACCGAAGCTGCCACTCGTGATCGTCATGGGAGGCGCCAAGATAGAAACAAAAGCGAAGCTTATCAAGCGTTTTTTCGACAAGGCCGACAATATCTTGCTGGGCGGCATCATTGCAAACTTTGTGTTGAAAGTGAAAGGCATCGCCATCGGAAAGTCCGTGGTGAGTGAAGAGGCAAGTGGCTGGCTGCGCGAGCTCAACTGGACGTCCTCAAAACTTCACCTGCCGGTCGATGTGGTTGTCGCACGCGAGGTATCGGAGCACACCAAGACGGCCACGGTCGGTGTCGGGAATGTTGGTGACGACGAGATGATCCTAGACATCGGCAGGGACACATGCGAGCTGTTTTCGCACATTACGGAGCGTGCGGGGACGATCATCTGGAACGGCCCGATGGGTTTTTTCGAGTTGTCGCCGTTCGCCGATGGCACGATAGCGCTTGCAAAAGCGATGGCGCGCTCCCGGGCGTTCACCATTGCGGGCGGGGGAGATTCGGTCGTTGTTTTGAACGAATTGGGATTATCTGATAACATTAATTTCATGTCCACGGGCGGCGGCGCGATGCTTGATTTTCTCGCCGATGAGCCGATGCCGGGGATAGAAGCGTTACAAAGAAAAAATGGAACCCATTGATATCATCAATAATTATATCCGCGTTGCGGTAAGCAGAAAGGCGTCGGATATTTATCTGATTGCCGGGCAGCAGGCCGTTGCGAAAACGGAAGGGGTGCTTGATGTGATCGCGCGCGAGGATGTGGACGCGCAGGCGTTGGCGGAGTTCGTATTTTCCATCATTCCCACCGAAGAGGCGCGCGATCGCGTGGCGCAGGGGCGGGAGCTTGATATCATTTACTCCTTTGAGGGGAGCAGGTTCCGCACCAACATCCATTTGCAGCAGGGCGCATTCGCACTTTCCATCCGCGTCGTGTCCAACGCCATTCCGACGCCGGAGTTCTTGAACTTCCATCCGACCGTATACAAGTTTGCCCAGCTCAAAAAAGGACTGGTGCTGTTGACGGGTTCCACCGCATCGGGTAAGTCGTCCGTGATTGCGTCCATCATTAACATGATCAACCAGGAGCGGCGCTCGCACGTTATTACGATCGAGGACCCTATCGAGTTTGTGTATCCCCGCAAAATGGCTATCATTGAGCAGCGGCAGATCGGTCTGGACAGCCATTCGTTTTCCGATGCGCTGAAAGCCGCGTTCCGCCAGGACCCCGACATTATCATGGTCGGCGAAATGCGCGACCTGGAAACCATCGCGACGGCGCTCACGGCCGCCGAAACGGGGCACCTGGTGTTCGGCACCATCCACAGCGCGTCAACGGTGGAGGCGATCGAGCGCATCGTAAATATTTTTCCGCCCAACCAATTGCATCAGATCTTAAACCAGTTGGCCAATATCCTGGTTGCCGCGGTGTCACGCGAACTGCTGCCGCGCAAAGGCGGAGGACAGCGGATCGCCTCGTGGGAGATCATGGTCAACAACAGCGCAATTTCAAGTCTGATCCGCGAGAACCGGCTGGCGAGCATTTTTTCCGCCATGCAGATCGGCGCCAAAGACGGGATGACGACCATGGAACAGTCCAAGAATGGATTACGGGAGAAAGGAATGATCCTTTAGATCACACCTCTATGGCTGCGCCTTCTGCCCGCGAACGAAAATGGAACAGCGCCGAAGCCGCGCCTCCCGCGTTCACCGCCCAGTTTCCTGAATATCCGCGACCCATCGCGGAGCTTTTGTATCATCGGGGTGTTCGCACGCAGGACGCCATTGATGAATTTTTCGGCGCCGAGTACGCGCACGACATTCACGACCCATACCTTTTCATTGATATGGAAAAAGCAGTGGAGCGGATCCTGCGCGCCGTTCGGAACAAAGAAAAGATCACCATATATGGCGACTACGATGCGGACGGGGTTTCGGGGTCGGTGGTGCTTATGGGGGCGTTATCGGCGCTTGGCGCCGATGCGGATGTGTATATTCCGGACCGTTTTCATGAAGGGTACGGCCTCAACCGTGCCGCGCTTGAGCGCGTCATGGCGGGCGGCGCGCGCATGATCATTACCGTCGATTGCGGTATCACCGACACGGAAGAGATCGCATATGCGCGCACACAGGGGATCGATGTGATCGTCGTTGATCATCACCTGGTGCCGGAGGTGCCGCCTCCCGCGTACGCGATCTTGAATCCCAAACATCCCGACGAGCAGTATCCGTTTAAATACTTGTGCGCGACCGGCGTCGCGTTCAAACTCGCGTGTGCGCTGCTTGCCTCGGACGATGCGCGCGCGTGTGGTATCCGGGACGGGTTTGAAAAGTGGCTTTTGGATATCGTTGCGATCGGCTCCGTTGCCGATATGGTTCCGCTCGTGGGTGAGAACCGGACACTCGTAAAATACGGGCTTATTGTGCTTGCCAAAACCCAGCGCCTCGGCTTGCGCAAGCTTTTGGCGCTTGAAAACGGCCGCGCGCGCGGGCTTCCCAAAAGGGACGGTTCGGGCAAAGCTCCCATCACATCCGAAACCATTGCGTTCTCGCTTGCACCGCGCATCAATGCAACATCGCGCATGGGTCACGCGACAACCTCATTCAATCTTTTGGTTTCCGAAGACGAAACAGAAGCGGAACAGCTTGCGCAAACAGTGGAGGGCTTGAACAACGAACGCCGCCGCGCCGTGGACAAGATCCTCAAGGAAGCGGAAACCATGATAGCCGAGGAAACCGCGCGCGAGGGTGTTTTCCCGGCAGTGCTGGTGCTTGGCAAGGACGAATGGCCGGCGGGTGTCGTCGGGTTGGTGTCGGGGCGCCTGACCGAGCGATATGGCAGGCCATCGTTCGTGTACGGCAGAACGAACGATCACTTGAAGGGCTCCTGCCGCGGCATCGGCGAGTTCCATGTCGTGGAGGCGATGCAGTTTTGCCAAAAGCAGGACCCGGAGCTGTTGTTAGACCTCGGCGGACACCCGATGGCGGGTGGGTTTTCGCTCGTGCCGGAAAAAGCCGCTGCGCTCAAAGAACTGTTGACGGCGTACGGTAGTAAAAAGCTTGCCGGGAATGTGTTGCAACCGATCACGGCGGTGGACGCGGAGATCACGCCGGATGAAATTTCCTGGGAGCTGTTTGATTGGCTGCTGCGATTTGAACCGTTCGGGGAAGGGAACCGCAAGCCGGTGTTTCTCATGCGCGGGTGCGAAGTATATTCTGCGCGTTCGGTCGGTAAAAAGGAGGATCATTTGAAAATAACGCTCCGCGCGCCTTTGAAAAACGGCACCCTGAAACTACTGCACGGCATCGGGTTCGGGCTTTCCGAAAACGGTATGCGCCATTGCGAAAAAGGAGAAAAAGTTGATATCGTGTTCGAACTGGAAGCGAACGAGTGGAACGGTACGCGGGAACTGCAGTTGAAGGTAAAAGACTTGCGACCGGTATGAATAAACTTATTACATATACCGACGGTGGCTCGCGCGGGAATCCTGGACCCTCGGCAATTGGGGTGGTGTTTGCCGATGCCGAAGGGAATATTCTAAAAACCTACGGCGAGCGGGTGGAAGACGGCACGAACAACGAAGCCGAGTACAAGGCCATCATTTTTGCGCTCAAAAAAGCAAAACAGCTCTACGGCAAGGAAGCGGCGAAAAAAATGGATGTGGAGATGCGCATGGATTCGGAGCTTGCCGCACGCCAGCTCGCGGGGAAGTATAAACTTTCCACGCCGCACATCCAGCAGTTATTTATTGAGGTGTGGAACCTACGCACCGACTTTGGTACGGTTTCATTCATGCATATCCCGCGCGCGCAAAACACTAGAGCCGACCGCGCGCTCAACGAAGCGCTTGACAGTTAGTACAGAACACAGTATTCTATTTTTGTCCATTGAAAATACCCATACGGAGCAAACCAAGATGCCGGGCAATCGCTCTATTTTTTAATGGAGAGGAAAGTCCGGACTCCTGTCCGCCAGCTGGCGGACAACGTAGCGGCTAACAGCCGTCGAGGGTGACCTTAGAGGTGCGAACAGAGACGCCGTGTGTCGAAAGGCACAAGGCGCCCCGCGGAGCTTTATGCGAAGTGGGGCGAACCTTCATATAAGTTCGGGGTTTACCCTGAGCGAAGTCGAAGGGTGAAACGGCTAAATCCTTGCGGGGTGCAAGACAGATTTATTCCGCCCTTGCTTGCAAGACGGCGGAGTAAGGTAGTCGCACGAGCGTGGCAGTAATGTCATGCCAAGAGAAATGATTGCCGGTCGCCTTTGGCGACCACAGAATCCGGCTTATAAGCATCTTGGTTTGCTCCGCATGGGCATTTTGCGTGGTATCCGTACCACGCTTTTTCTTTTGCGCGTACTTACTCAGCAGAGATTGCTGGCCGGAATTGTAAAAACCGTGCAGTTCTCCCGCCTCCAGAAAATAAAACGGGGCACAAGATTTCTCCTGTGCCCCGTTGACGGACTTTGTATGTTCGCTCAGTCTTCACGGAGATACGAATGAGCATCCCACATACCCACTCGTTTGCCGCTTTCGGTCACAACCCCGAATCCACCTTCGGACGGCTTTGCGAAGTGGCCTCGTTCATCAATACCCCACTTGGAGACAATTTTCTCTATTTCACCACTCCGTAATTTTACATGAGTGGCTTCTCCCACGCCGACCCCATCTTTCATTGTCTTCACCCCCTTCCAAAGGACTAATTTAGTTACATCTAGGCATTATGATTCCATAGTTATGTGTAGCATATCAGAATAAAAAGTCAAGCGTGTTCTTGAAAAATACCGCGTTTTTTTATATAATAGTAGCATGAAAAAGTCCGTTCTCTCGTTCACCGTCGCGCTGGTTCCACTCGATTTTGTCATGTTATTTGGCGCGGGGCTTGCGGCATATTTTTTGCGCACGAGCCCGCTTATCGCAGGCTGGAAGCCGGTGCTGTTTTACCTAAACCTCCCGCTTGAAAAATATGCCGTCATTCTTTTGGTTATCATCCCGTCCTGGCTTTTGGTGTTTGCGCTGACCGGTTTGTACAAGATGGAGCGGCGGAACGTGCTTGAGGAATTTTTTCAGGTTGTCGCGTCGGTTTCCTTCGCGATGATGGCGGTGATCATCTACATTTTCATCCAGCGCGAGTGGTTCGATTCCCGCTTTATTGTTGTTGCCACCTGGGTATTTGCGGTGGTATTTGTTGCATCGGGGCGGTGGCTTTTGCGCATTGCGGAGCGTTATGCCGCGCGCACGCGCGGTATCGGGTTGCAGCGCGCGCTAATGATAGGCGACGACCGCGAAGCGCAAGCGCTTGCGGACGCGTTCAATAATAACCCAGCCTTTGGATGCCGCATTGTGAAAAAGATCCCATCACTCGATTTTGCTCTGGTGAAGGCGGCCATCGGCAATCCCCGTATCGATACGGTTATTGTGGCACAGCGCAATTTTCAGGAATCAGCGGCGGCGGAACTTGCTGAATTCTGTCAGGAACATAGCCTGCAATTTTTATTCGTGCCGACGCTGTTCCAGACCATCGCGACTAATATCAGCACCGATGTTATTGGCGGTGTTCCGCTTATTCAGGTTCGGCATTCCAAGCTCGATGGCTGGGGGAGAGTGTGGAAGCGTTCAGTGGACATTGCAGGGTCGCTTATCGGACTGGTGGCGCTTGCTCCGTTTTTCAGCATTGTTGCACTTATGGTCAAAACGGACTCCCGTGGCCCGGTATTCGTTGCGTTGGACCGTGTAACGCAGGGCCGGCGGTTTCACCTCTATAAGTTCCGTTCTATGATAGAAAACGCGCACGCGCTGAATCTTTCGCTTCGTGCCCGAGCAAACGACCGCGCGCAGGCGGGACCGTTGTGGAAGATGAAAAATGACCCGCGCATTACGCGCGTGGGGCGTATTCTGCGCAAAACGCGCATCGATGAATTTCCACAATTATGGAACGTGCTGAAAGGGGAGATGAGTTTAGTGGGTCCGCGTCCGCATCAACCCAACGAAGTGGCGCAGTATGAGCGACACCACAAAAAATTGTTGGTTGTGAAAGCGGGCATGACCGGCATGGCACAGATCTCCGGATCGTCCGATCTGCCGTTTGAAGAAGAGGTAAAACTGGACACATATTATATTGAAAACTGGTCGCTTCTGCTGGATATTAAAATTCTTTTACGGACGGTCATGGTGATGTTCCGGGACCGGTCCGCATGCTGATCGGTCATGCGACGCTTGCCTGACATACCCGAGCGCGAATTCGCGCAGTTTTACCTGGCACAGGAACACAGCGGGAGCAATGTTTACTTTGCGGCTGCAGAACAGCGGACACTGGACCACTCGCGTGTTTTTTTCCGGGCCGGTGCGGCCCTCATTGTTCTTGCCGGAATTTCAGGTGCTTCTTTTTATGGGGCCGCATTCCGCGGCTTTTTTGGAGCTGCACATGCCGTTATGTTGGATGCCGGGGCGTATGAGCGTGTTATCGCAGCGCAGGATGCATTGCTCGCATTTGATGCCGAGCGGGCGCTGTTTGAAATGCATGAGGCATACGAGAGTTTCGAAACCATGCGCAGCGCTGCACAACCATCTTTTCTTGCGCGTCTTCCGCTTCCTCTTTTCGGGGACGGGGAAACGGTTTTCGACGATACCGTGCGTTCATTCGTGGATACCGGCCGTGCGCTCGTGGAGAGCGTCGATCCGTTCCGTTCGCTCGCGCAGGCAAAGGTTTTTACGGATGAGGATGGGGAGGATCAAACAGCGGCAGGAACCATTTTTTCAAACTATGCTGTGCGGGTACGTGATGGCGGCGCTGCTGTAGAAAAACTTCGGACGGAGCTGGAAACAAC
>JBBTXL010000040.1:0-4036 GCA_038062295.1 Patescibacteria group bacterium | reverse complement strand
TTTCCGATCGCGGTTTTTGGATTGCTGCTGTTCGGCCTTGCGGTATTGTCAACCGCCTCCGCGCCCCTTGCGTACCGCGAGACCGGTGATGCCGCGTACTTTTTGAAGCGGCAACTGACCAACGGAGTTCTTCCCGGAGTTGCCGCATTTCTGCTTGCAAGCTATTTTCCATACCAACGACTGAAGCGTTTTGCGCTTCCATTGATGTTTGTGTCGCTCGTGCTGTTGTTCGCGCTGTTTATCCCGGGACTGGGGGTTTCGGTGAATGAGGCGACGCGCTGGCTCGATATCGGTCCGTTTTCGTTCCAGCCGGCCGAGATCGTGAAACTGACCTTCATCGTGTATCTTGCCGCGTTGTTTGCATCACGAAAGGAAGACGTCGCGCGCGTCGAGGGCGGGCTTATTCCTTTTTTGGTCGTGAGCGGCATTGTGAGCGCCCTTCTGGTTGCGCAGCCGAATCTTGGGACGCTGGTGATCATAGGATCCGCGGCGCTTGCGGTATACTTTGCGGCTGGCGCGCGCTTGACGCATATTGCGTTCGTTATTCTCCTTGCCGCGCTGTGTTTTGTCGCATACATCTGGACGACCGGGTATAAGATCGACCGGCTCCTGACCTTTGTGCATCCCGCCGCCGCCGATACCTTGGGCGCCGGGTATCACATAGGCAAAACCACGCTTGCCATTGAAGCGGGCGGACTGTTCGGTCTGGGTTTTGGGTCGTCGCAACAGACGATCGGCGTATATTTGCCCGAACCGATGGGGGATTCCATTTTTGCGCTGATCGCTGCCGAATTCGGTTTTCTGGGTGCCCTCGGCACCCTTGCGCTTTTTGTGGTGTTCGCGTGGTATGGGTTGCGCATCGCGCGCTCAAGCCCCGATATGTTCGGGAAACTGGTCGCGTGCGGCATCGTTTCGTGGATCATGGTCCAGTCGTTCGTCAACATCGGTTCCATGTCGGGACTTTTGCCGCTCACCGGTGTACCGTTGCCGTTCGTAAGTTACGGCGGGTCGGCGCTCGTGGTTGTGTTGACCGCCTGTGGTATCATGTATAATATACAACGGACACATCGAACGTCCATTGTCAGGGATCAAAAGCCATGAAAATTATTTTGACCGGTGGCGGCACCGGAGGACATATTTTCCCGCTCGTTGCGGTCGCGCGCAAGCTCCGCGCGCTCGGGCATGAACGCGGCGTTGAAGATATTCAGTTTTTGTACGTTGGGCCGAAATTCGACGCGGTGGTGGAAGAGGTGTTCCGACGGGAGGGCATCGCGACGCGTTATATCTTAAGCAGCAAGTTGCGGCGGTATTTTTCGTTCGCGAACATCCTGGATGCGCTGAAATTTCCCTTTGTTTTGGTGGAAGCGGTGTGGGTATTGTTGTGGAACATGCCCGACGCTATTTTTTCCAAAGGCGGGTACGGCAGTTTCCCGGTGGTATTTGCGGGATGGTTGTTTGCCGTTCCCGCGCGCATGATCCACGAATCGGACGCGACGCCCGGGCTTGCAAACCGCATGGCGGCGCGCTTTGCAAAGCGGATCGGGGTGGCGTTTGCAAGCGCCATTGTGAAGTTTCCGGTCCAAAAGTCCGCAGTCGTCGGGTTGCCGGTACGCGAGGATCTGGGGAACGCCGACCCGCAGAAAGCGAAAAAATTCTTCAATATTTTTTCCGACCGGAAAACAGTACTTGTCATCGGCGGCTCGCTGGGTGCCCGTTCCATGAACGATGCCGTGCTTCCTGTTCTGCCAAAACTTCTGGCGCAGTACGAGGTGATCCATATCGTGGGTCCGCGATTGTACAATGAATACGAAAAGAACCTTGGGGGTCTTGCGCCAAACCTCGCGCCACACTATCATTCGTACCCGTTCCTTACCGAGGAACTTTCCTTTGCGTTCACGCTTGCCGATGTGGTGGTATCGCGCGCGGGCGCGAGCGGCATTTTTGAAATCGCCTCGTGCGGCAAGCCGAGTATTCTTATCCCTCGTCCGCGTTCGCCCCAGGATCACAACCGCAAAAATGCGTATGAGTATGCCAAAAGCGGCGCGACCGTCGTCATTGAGGAAGACAATCTGACGCCAAATCTTCTGTTCTCCAACATCCAGTCTATTCTTGAAGACGCCGACACCCGCGCGGCGATGTCTTCAAGCGCGTCGGCATTTTTTATCAAAAACTCCGCAGACGTTATCGCGAAAGAGATACTGGAGTTGAGGGGAGTGGTATAGGAAAAGAATTGAGAAGTTAGAATTGAGAAGCAGAAAAAAAAGTGAGAACCAATCGTACATGAATTACACTATAGTGCAGTTTATGTACGATTGGGAAAAATGAATTTTCAAGGGTACGTTTTCAAAAAGAAAACCCCACCGCGCTGATTTGCGATGGGGCTTTTTTGATCACTCTACCACTTTAATCCATCCTTTCCGGTTGTCGGTATGAAAGTATCCTTCTACAGTAATATTTTCACCCATATATCCTTTGAACAACCAAGTTTCTTTGCACCCGCTTTCTCGACCTATTTCGTTAATAACTACATATGGTTCTGTACCAAGAAATTCAAGAAACGGTATATGTCGACGGATAGTGAATTTTACTTGCCGACGAGAAAGGGAGTCCCCCTCAAATAGGGCAAGTATCAAATCCCATTTTGACGGACCGTTTATTATGTCAACTTTCCTAACCTGTGCCATACGGCACCTCCTTTGTGAATGAACTGTTCTCCTGACCATACGATCAGGAATCAACTCTAATAAATCAAAAGTTTTATATTTTGTCAAGTGATGGCTTGTATGGTACATTTGAAGCAGAGATACGTCATATTTTTATATCCTGATGAAAAAAGTTGCTGAAAAAGTCCGCGTGCGTATCGCGCCGAGTCCCACGGGGTATATGCATATCGGGTTGGCGCGTACGGCGCTGTTTAACTACCTCTTTGCAAAGCGGCACGGCGGGGTTTTCGTATTGCGGATTGAAGACACCGATGTTGAACGCTCAACAAAAGAATTTGACGCCGACATTTTAGATGCGCTTTCATGGCTTGGTATGGTGTGGGACGAAGGGCCTATGAAAGACGGTTCCCTGAAAGGGGAATACGGGCCGTATCGGCAATCAGAGCGAACAGATATGTACGAAAAGTACATCCGGCAGTTGCTTGATGAAAGCAAAGCTTATCGCTGTTTTTGCACCAAAGAAGAACTGGAGGCGCAGCGGGCATATTTTTCTTCGCAAGGGCTTCCGCCAAAATATGCCGGTACCTGTGCAAGTTTGTCGACCGACGAGACCGCGGAACGCGTGGCAAAAGGTGTGCCGTCCGTTATCCGGTTCCGTACACCGGCAAAAACGGTGAAGTTTCACGACCTTATCCGCGGCGATGTGTCATTCGATACGGGGCTGTTCGGCGACATGGTGATAGCAAAAGACGAACGAACGCCGCTGTATAATTTTGCGGTGGTAGTGGACGATGCGCTTATGCACATCAGCCATATTATTCGCGGCGAAGACCATCTTTCCAATACCCCCAAACAGATACTCATGTACGAAACACTCGGGTTTTCTGTGCCCGTGTACGCACATATCCCGCTTATCTTGGGTGTTGACCGCAGCAAGCTTTCCAAGCGCCACGGGGCGCAGGCCGTCACCGAGTATCGCCGTGAAGGGTATCTTCCCGAAGCGATAGTGAACTTTATGGCGCTGCTCGGATGGAATCCAGGCACGGAACAGGAACTTTTTTCACTGGACGAGCTATGCCATATTTTTGACATTGAACGGGTCAGTCCGTCGGGCGCCGCATTCAGCGTTCAAAAACTGGAGTGGTTCAATGCGCAGTATCTGAAGCGGTTATCGGTTACCGAACTCGCACAGCGGTGTGAGCCGTATCTTATTGTGGCGGGTCTGGTTCCCGCGCACGGCGCGGACATGGCGTTTCTTGAGAATGTTATCGCGCTGGAACGCGAGCGGATAAAAAAAATGTCCGATATCGTGGAGCTCGCCGATTTCTTTTTCCGCTCGCCATCGTACAACCCGGAACTTCTCATATGGAAAA
>JBBTXL010000039.1:0-5724 GCA_038062295.1 Patescibacteria group bacterium | reverse complement strand
GTAATGATGAGTAGTTTCATCGAAGAAAGTTCAATAAAGGGTCTACGTTCACCGCATCCAAAACGTAGGAGTCCATGGCATAACTGACGGCAACATATGCCGCAACCAGCGGCAGAAAATAGACGAGTCGCAACTCATACCGTAAAAACACAAAACATGAAACCATCACTAAAAAAGGGACAATGGGGAAAAAGATGCGCTGCGTGATGGCAGGCCAGACAAAAACGGGTAATGCCGATATGCCGACAAATGCAACGTACCACAGCGCACGGCTCTCCAGAAACGCCGTTTTGTACCGCATCGCAAGATACACCCCGCCCACAAACAAGAACCATCCAAAGGTATACAGCGACCCGAGTACCTTAATGTACTCAACGGGCTTTGAGGCGTAATACGCCGGCATTGCTTCCTTAGCATATGAGAACCAGTTCAAATAGCTATACCCGTACTGATCATATGCCCAGATGTAAAACAAAGATATCGGCACGAGAGAAATGCCCCCGACAAGCGCTGCCTCACGTACCAATGCCCCAATGTTCTGCCGCCGTTGGTACAGAATGGCGCATGCAAGCGCGATAAGCCCTAAAAATGCGTACTCCTTAAAAAAACAACCAATGCCCACTGCCACGGCTCCGTACACTACAAAACGGATATTATCCATCATCATGTACCGCAAGGAAAAATACAACGCCGCAAGATAGAATGCCCACCCGCCAACATCCATCACATAATCAAGGGCATTGGCAAGCAACGCGTAATTTGTCGCCACGAGAACGGTTCCAAACATGGCAATTGTATGCCTGCCGAACAGTATGGCTATGATCTTATAGAAAAAGAAACTTGTGGCGAAAAAAAAGATGCTGTTCATGACGGCCCACGCGATCTTCACATCGCCGAAAACGGTCTCGAGAGCCATCACCGTCCGCATACCAAGATAGGTGGTGATAATGCGGTTTGCCGTAAATCCGTCGGGAACCTCACCGGTTGCAAGCACCTCCATGCTCTCAAAGTATGTGAAGGTGTCCTGCGTAACACGCGGGGGGTGAAATATAAGAATACCCGCCCACACCGCAACGATAAGGACCGCAGCGGCAAGCATATTTTTATTACGCACAATATCCATCACCGAAAGAATCTGAATTTAATGATGTGCCACACCGCCGCAACGCCATCTTTCCAGGTGATTTTTTTTCCTTCGTCGTATCCCCTTCCGTAATAGGTAATTCCTATTTCGTAGATCCGTACTTTCATCCGCGCGCAGCGAATGGCGATCTCCGGTTCAATGCCGAACCGCTGCGATTCCAAAACCGGCGTAAGTTTTTGTGCCACTTCTTTCGTGAACACCTTATACCCTGTTTCCATATCGGTAAAATTGATATTCGTGAAAAGGTTCGCAAGGAACGTCAGAAACATATTGGCAAGATGATGGTGGAACAACAAAACACGGTGGGGCCTTCCCGTTAAAAATCGCGAGCCGAACACCACATCCGCATATCCGTCCAAAATAGGACCGATCAGCGACGGGTAGTCATTCGGGTCGTACTCAAGGTCGGCATCCTGGATGATAAGCAGGTCGCCCGTCGCACTCTGGAACCCCGTTTTGATGGCGCCGCCCTTTCCCCGGTTTTTCTCATGAAAAATATACCGGATATCCGGTATCGTTTTAATGATGTCCCGCGTACCGTCCGTTGAGCCGTCGTCAACCACGATAATCTCCTTTGTGAGCTCTCCGATGTCAACGCTCTGCACGCGCCGGATGATCTCCCCAATAGTGTTCTTTTCGTTATATGCAGGAATGATAACAGAAAGCGTATGGTACTTCATAAAGGCATGCCGCAGATAAGAAATATTCCACAGCGTATCATAATCCCTCTGTTCTTGAAAGTCCGGCGCATGTTCCCCAGGCATGCTGATATGCTCGCAAATAATCGTCTTTTGTCTGCTGGGGCACGCGCGGTTCCAAATGGACCCTTTTTTCTCGTACTTTCACCAGGGCAGCAACAAGAGCGGCGCAGTCACCGACCGGCACGATGAACCCGTTCTCGTTGTTTTTAACGATATCGCCGGCAACTCCCGTATCGGTCATAACAACCGGGCATCCGGCGGCAAGCGCTTCAACTACCGTTCTGCCGTACCCTTCATAATTTGACGTCAATAAAAACACATCGGCGGTTTTGTAGTACGAAACGAGGTCATCGGTCCACGGCTCGAAAACAATGTTAGCGAGTAGCGAGTAGCGAGTAGCGAGTAGTTTTAACCTCTCTTTCTCGGGTCCGCCGCCGACGATTATCAGTCCCGCCTTCGGATGTTTTTTCACCACCTCGCGTATCGCATCAACGGCAAGCGGGATGTTTTTTTCTTTCGTCAATCGCGACGCCATCAGCGTAATAAAATCAAATTGGGGATATTGTGCATGCAAGTCGGTGCGGACAGGCGCTCTACAGATCGCTTCAGCATCTACGAAAATGGGTAAAACCGCAGGCGTAGTTTTCAGTCTATCGTTTTTGAGAGATTCCTTTATCCTCTCGCTCACCACGCGGACGCATGACGCGCGCGGAAGCAGGAACTTCGCACAAAAGACGCGCACACGATTCAGCAGCGACTCGTGCGCAAAGTACGGGCTTAAAAAGTCCGTATGTATCTGCAACTGCAACGGCAATGTGTATCTCCGTGCGACAAGCCAGCCGACAAGTCCTGTTTCGAAAGGGTCCTGGGCCGTTATCACGAAATTTCCAATTTTCAAATCCCAATTTTCAATAACGCCTTCGGCTATCCTCTTTGCGTCTAACATATATAGAAACCTGCTCGATGAATGTGTGGAGTATACAAACGAGTTGTTTGAAATTTTGATTTTTTGATTTAGGATCTGGTCATTTCGTTTTGAAAAAACGACGATATGCAGCTCGTCCACGATCGTTCCATATTCAACCATCCGGTTCCTGGCTTCCGAACCTTCCTTAAAAATATTCCTATCCGTTCCTATCATAAGCACTTTCATATGCGAGAAAAAATAGATTCAAATTCCTTGGCGATCTCCTCCCACGAATGCGTAAAACGAAAGTTTGTGGCTTTACGCACATACGCTTCTCGCTGCGCCGGATCGGCAAGAAACAGAATTTTATCCGCCATGTCTTCCTCATTTTTCGGATCCACCAAAAGACCCACATCGGCGAGCCGGTCAGCCAGCCCGGTTTCACGGGTCAGAATGAACGGTACATTGAATGCAAGCGCCTCAAGAATGGTGTTTGAACCGATTTCCGTAAGAGAAGGAAGGATGATGGCCCAACATGTTTTGAACTTTTCCTCAAGCTCATGGTGCGATGCATCCGACACCATTTCCAAAACGATGTCGGGGTTCGCGCGCGACGCTTGTGCAAAGGCGCGCTTGAGCGCATCAATATTCTTCCACCGCGCAGGCCGGCCGGCCCACAGAAATACTTTTTTCCCGCTCGGCTTTGTCCCGTGCGATACAGTTACCGCGGCCTTGGGAGGATACAAGTTTTCAACCACGAACGTCTTGCACGCAGACACCGTATACGCCTTACAAAATATGTTTTTCTGCCACGCAGTATTGAAGACCAACGCGTCCGCTCTCCGCGCCAACGTCCTCATCGCAAAAAAAGAAAACCGCTCTCTCAAAGACAACAGTGGCATCCGCTCATAAAACTCCAAGAGAGAGATCGTCACTCCGGTCCGATGGGTATATGTTTCCCAGAGGAAATCACCGCCGATACGCACCGCATACTTTTTTCCTCGCAGCTTTGCCGCGCACAGTGCGGGAAACCCGGCGCTGAACGTATCAAGCGCAAATACAGTATCCATGAGGCCGAGTCCCTTCCAGACCGCAATGCCATACATACCATGGCGTATGCCGGACGGCCATTTTTTAAATGCGCTGAACGAAAGCACGCGCACGGTATGGCCACGGCGAGAAAATTCGTCCGCAAGATTTTGTGCGTATTTTGCCGGCCCGCCGATGTCGGGAGGAAAAATACCGGTCGCTATCAAGATACGCATACGGTTTTAAAAATATCCTTCATATCTTTTGTGACTATATTCCAGTCATATTTTTCCGTTACCATCTTTCTTGCGTTCGCAACCATCGTAGAACGTGCGTCGGTATGCTCCTGTAAAAACAAAACTTTTTCCGCAATGCTTTTCGGATTTTTAACTTCACAGAACAACCCCGTTTCGCCGTCTTTCAAAAAATCAACAATGCCGCCCACGGGAGTTGCGATAATGGGAATACCGGCCGCCATTGCTTCCACGAACGAGTTACCCATACCTTCCGACAGCGAGGGGCGCACAAACACATCGCTTATCTGCAAGTATTTCGGAAGCTCGGCGTGGTTAATATGACCGAGGAACAACACCCTGTCTTGTAACTGGTAACTGGTAACTGGTAACTTGAGTTCTCGCTCCAGCGGGCCGGTTCCGGTAATGAGTAGCTTCATATGTTTCGGCAAAAACTGCAGTGCTGCAATAATATCCCCTACCGCATTTTTTGTGACAAGCCGCGATGCAGTGATAAGAAATACATCGTTCTCTTTTTTGTGAAGTCGTACGGCAAGCTCCCGCAACACCTCTGACGGATACGTTTGTGAGAAATGCTTTGCGTCAACTCCGTTGGGAACAACGGTGAGCGGGCCGGTAAACCCCATGTCGCGCGCAAAATTACCGAGATAGCGCGAGATCGCCTGAATAAAATCCGCCTTCGTAAAAATACGCACAAACAACGGGTAGACAAACCGCACCCTCTTTTTTATATAGTCTATCGGGTCGCCCTCTTGTAGCGTCAACAGAAATGGTATGCGCGAATGCGTCATCTTAAAAAATACAGCGCCGAACCCAGCATAATTTGCCATAATCGCCCATATCGCATCGTATGTATTGCTCACATGCAACCGCCGCGCCGCAATAAATGCCATGAAGGGGAAAAAGCGCTTATTGAGCGGCGCGGAAAGAGCGGGGAAGCCGATACGATACACGCCCACATTGCCGATCTTTTCATACCGCTTGTCTTGCGCGTGAAACCGCAGCGTGAGCATATCAAACGAAAACTCCGACGGCGCAATGCGGTCGGTTATCTCTTTGACGGCGATTTCCGCACCCCCCACCAACGGGTGGTAGGCAAGCGAAAAAATGAGTATTCTTTTTGGCGTCATGCACCCATCACCATACCATAAAAACATTGACAGAATCAATCATGCAAAGTACTATGGTGAAACTTCTGGCAAGAACATTTACATGAATATAACACTGAAGGAGGAGGTCCTATGCCGACAAAACTGGTAATTTTTGGGGGTGACGTCTTAACACGGATGAAGACATTCGGATTTTGCAGAGAACTGGCAAAACGGTCGCTGAATGGAAGCTATGCCGGAGTACTTGAGGACGCGGCAAACAGGAACGAACTTGATGCGATAGCGAGAAAGTTTCATGGAAGGATTTTCTCGCAAGACGCAAATCTGTCGCTCAAACGAGCATTGCAACAATACTGTCTCGCCCAGCTTCCGTCGGAAGGATGGTACGAAACAGTGATACAGTGGCTCGGCGATCACATTGATCGGGTTTCTCTTCCGTATGATGATTTTTTCTACCACTGGAACCGGATGGTAACACCCAACAACGCGATACTCCCGGTACTCACGGCGGTAAAAGAAAAACATAAAGTCTGCGGCGTGTTTTACGTCGGCCACGATCACTGGCTCAAAATCCTGCAAT
>JBBTXL010000038.1:0-6361 GCA_038062295.1 Patescibacteria group bacterium | reverse complement strand
TTTTATGAGATACCGAAGCCACCGCGATGTGATGCCGTGTGTTTCGCGGTATACCGGCACCATCCGGCCGGTATGGGTGGTTTCCGTCCCGTTTCCCAACACTTCATACGCGGGGTTTTGCAGTACGAGCTTTCCTTTATCGCTGCGCGTACACTTGCCGGAGAAGCTTGCGGTTTTTCCAATACCAAGGGTTTTGACAAGATATGGCTGGTTGAACCATATCGCTTCCACTGTGCCGGTTGCATCGGCGATGCGCGCTTTAGTCAGATGCATTCTTTTTTTCCATGTTCGTGTATTATCTACACGCTCTATACGCCCGCGAACCGTTGCGGTTTGGCCGGTGGCCACGGTTGCGATGGGGGTGACGCTGGAGAAATCGTCATACCGGAACGGAATATGCCACAGCAGGTCGTGCAGGGTCGTGATTCCGAGGTTTTTGAGCGGTTTAAGGATGCGCGGGGTTACACCCCGCAGGCGCTCAATAGGTGTGGATAAGGAGTATAAGGTTCCCATGAGATATGGTATAATTATAGCGTATGTTTCCCGAAATGACGCAACGAACTCGGAATATTGTTTTTGTGGTCGCCGCCGTTATTATCATCGGTGTTGTTTTTGCATTTTTATCCCGTAGTCCGGTGCCGCGTATTGAAACACCGCTCGAACAGACCCAACGCGAAGCGGAGCAAAAAACAGCGACAGAAAAACTTCTTGAAACGGACCCGGTTGATCCCCAGCACATCACCAATATTAAGTATATTCAGATGGCACTCGGGAAGTATTACAATGACCATCAGACGTATCCGAAAAAACTCGGGGAGCTCACACCGATGTACGCAAGGGTTTTGCCGAAGTATTCGATCAACGGAACGACCTCTAGTGATTTCTTCTATGCGTACTATCCGAAAGAAAAACCAACCGCGTACCACTTGGGCGTGTTGTTGGGCGGGAGGAACCCGCAGGATCCGGCGGCATTTGCGGGTGATGCCGATCTTAACTCGGAGAAAGTAGGCTACGCCAGCGGCTTCAACGGTTTTGACCCAGTGTATGACATTGTAGGTGGGAAGAAGTAGCACTGCTTAAAAGTCGCAAAACATATATTGTGCGACGTAGTGTATTTCATGCCCCTACCATCCCCTCTACCGGTTTTTGATGAGTTCCTGAGCTCTCTCGAACGCGCTGGTTGCTGTTTGCACGACGGCGTCCAACATTCCCTGTGTTGAAGTGCCTGTGGTTCGCTCGAGAATATCCTTGAGCGTTTCTTTTTGTTGTGCGGAGAGGGTTTGTACCTTGGTAAACAACTCCTGTGCTTTTTCCGGGTCTACGTCGGCCGGCACCTTTTTGAGTCCTTTCTGTACCTGTCCCGCCAAAGTGTCATACTGCGTCGCTACGCTCGCTACGTGGTCCTGGGTGAGCTGGTGTATGGCTTCGAGCGCCTGGAGCTCATCCAGCCGTTCCTGCATGAAAGAAAGGCGCAGTTCTATCTTTTGCGACTCGTTGAGTGTCAGGACATTCGCTTCAAGCCACTCTATGGCGCGGTCTATGGGATAAAAAACACTCCCCGGCCCTACGCCGGCGGGGTTTTTCTTTTCCTGGTAATACCCGAACCCAAAGAAAAATAATGCAAAGATAATAAGCGCGAGAAAAAATAGTTTCATATCCTATTATTATACCACAAGGTTTGGTAGGATATAACTGCTATGAAAATATCGTATTCTGCCATAGAGACATTCAAGCAGTGCCCGCAAAGGTATAAGTTTCAGGAGATAGACAAGATAAAAGCGCCCAAGGGCAAGGATGCCGTGTTTGGCACGCTCATACACTCTGTTTTGAAGTTTATTCATGAAAAGGAGCCCCGGTTCCCTACTAAGGAGGAGGCGCTCGCATACTTTCACTTGCAATGGCCCAAAGCGGAAAAAAATATTTGGATGGACGAATCAGAGGAACAGGTATACCAACGCGAGGGCGAACGCCTGATTTGTGAGTATTATGACCGGCTGGATACAACCAGCAGACCGCGCATTGTTGATCTGGAGTCATCGTTCAGTGTTTTACTGCCCGACGACAAGGGCGAAACGCATATTGTGCGCGGGAAGATCGACCGGATAGACAAGCTCGCCGATGGGGTGTTTGAGATCATAGATTACAAAACCAACCGCCGGCTCCCCTCGCAGGACAGCGTGGACGCGAATATGCAGCTTGCAATATACCACCTTGCGCTTCTGGAGCGCTGGCCGAACTTGGCGCCGGAAGAAGTGCGTTTGAGCTTGTATTTCTTGAAACACAACGAGAAACTCTCCACTAAACGCACGAGTGAGCAGCTTGCAGGAACCAAAAAGGATATTTTGAAAGTCATCGGCGACATCACAACCTCTTCGTTCTCCCCTGCCCCGTCCAAACTCTGCGACTTTTGCGCCTACCGCCCGTTGTGTCCGATGTGGAAACATGAGTATCAAGCGAAAGAACAGCCGCTCACGCAAGCGGATATCATGAAAGTGGTGGATGAATATATTACGCTCAAAAACAGCGCGCAAAAGAACGAACAGCGTATTGAAGAGCTTAAAAAATCCATCAACGAATTTTGCACGGCCAACGGTGTGGAGCGCGTGTTTGGTGCCGGCGGATATAAACGCGCAAAATGCAGAAACGGTATGCGTACGCTGTGGAAACCATACGAAAACTCCTGGAGCCGCTCAATTTATGGAAAGAAGTTGTCTCGGTGGACGGCAGAAAACTCGCAGAAATCACCAAAGCGCTCCCGCCGCACCTCCGCAAAGAAGTGGAAGATGCAAAAACCGTGGAGTCCGAATATCAAACCATCTCGGTGACAAAAAAGTAAAACGCACCTGACAGTTTTTTTGCCAGGTGCGTTTTTTTCTTTACAGATTTTGAATTGGATTTTCAGACATCCTTTTGTAGGTTTCCTCGTCATTGAACGGGCATGTGATGCTGCGTAATTCACGAAGAGCCCTTTTGAATCTGGAACGGCCGATCATAAATGTCGCCCCGCTGCCGAGGATTGTTACGATGCCAAAACTAAGCGCCACCGCGGAGTTTGCGGAGTCAAGGGGAAGTATGATCCAGCACAGCAACAGGAATATTGAAAGCAGGAGGAATATCAAAGTTACAGCATACATTGTCCACACATCTGACTGCTTCACTGCATTTTTTTGAATCATCTCGCTCCACGGTTTGCGATTGTTTCCGAACCGCGCAATGAGAAAAGGGGTATCCCACCAATGTGTCTCGTCTCTCCCAACGACAAGATAGTCATCGGAGTGCATCGCCGTATGTACGCGGATGGTCCCGAAGGTGTCTGCTTCCATGAGCGCAGTGACATACCCGAGTATCGGCTCCGGAATCACCTCGGCATCAAACTTCTGAATGTCCTCGCTGCCGTAGTAATGTGTATCAAGAATTTTCCATTGGTTGTTGGTGAGCAGTGGATTTAAGATTTCCCTTCCCCTTTTCACCATATTGAGGTCACGCTCTGCTTCCCTAACTTTTTCTTCGAGCAACAGGAGTTGACCTTTTAGGTTAACACGTGCTGTTGCATCCCGCATGCCAACCAAGCCTTGCAGAATTGTTTCCTTGAGTGCTTGATAGGAATCATCGTAATTTTCTGCAGAATTATAGACCGATGCGGACATGTTTCCACCTCCTTGTGTAAGGGTTCTCCCCGATGTTTATGCTCCAATGATTGTTAAAGTGCCCCATTAAAAATTAACAATGTAAACATAAACAATAAATTACTTAATGTCAAGTAAGACTCTTGGAAAAGAACAAAGCCAGGAACATTGCGTCCTGGCTTTTGTTTAGACCGGCGGGTCTCCGGAGATATTTTCATCTGACGGGTGTCATCATTCATTAAGAACCTTCATCCGTTTTGAACGGCGAAGGAATATGTGAGAGTTTGAGTTTGCTGTGTTTGGGCCACCATATACCTGCCCATCCGGAAATTCCTGTAGCGGCGAGAAGCAAGATGGATGCTATACCAGCAATCCCAGGTTTACTTTCCATGAAATACCAGACGGACCCAAGAAATATTGAGATAACCAAAAAGAATCCCCCTATAAAAAATAGAGTCGGTTGAATGCCATCTCTTTTGCTGTATTCCTTGGTAAACCATGACCATGGATGTAGTGCATCTCCCCACCGTGAGAGCAAGAACGGAGTGTCCCATTTTTGGTTCCAACCCAATAGTAGCGGATCTCTATCATGATATGCAACTGTAATGTCATGAAAGACCCCGAGATGCTTTGCGGTATGGTATGTCCGAATAACATCGTATGGCACGAGCGCTTCAAAGTCGCCGACACTTTTTTGCCACACAAAGTGATTTTTTAGAATCTTCCACTGGTCGGGCGTCAACAGCAGGTATGGGACGCCGCTTTTCAGCGCTATAATTTTTGTTGTAACTTTGTTAATCTCTTCCTGAATGAGCTCCACTTGATGCTGGAGTCTTTCCTGATTGCAGATACTCTGCCGGCTTTTCAGCGCCTCAAGAGTTGATACGAGTTCCAATGTTTCAATATCTTTACTGTCTACCTCCGGAAACTGCGGTTCATGTGTGTATGTTTCCACCTGCATGGCATCCTCCCTTCCGTGTTATTCAATTGTTAAAGTGTTTTATTAACAATAATATATAGTCATATTCTTGTCAACCTTCGTGGAAAAGAACAAAGCCAGGCGTTTTACGTCCTGGCTTTTGTTTAGACCGGCGGGTCTCCAAAATATTTTTTTAGTGAGGGCATTCACCCGGACCACAAGTACGAAAGTTGTGTTTTTTAGCTGTCTCTTCCATATGACGCATGTCATCAAAAAGAGATTCTTCCAGAGGTGTAAGTTTCCGTCGCATGTCTTTTTTTGTAATCTTACCCAGTGCTTCAATCAGTGTCATCTGTTGCTTTCGACCATTCTTATCATTCTTTTTTTTCGGCATGCAACCTCCTTTTTAATGAGCTGTTACTAAGTTTTACATATACATCTTCAACACCTGTTCAAGCGCGGCGATCTTTTCGGCGCTTAGAATGTGTTTGCCGGTGTTGGCTTTCAGCCACTCCACTTTACGCGTAAGTTCGCCCAAGTCTATCCCCTGGTCTTGTTCTTTATCTTCGTACATGTCGCCCATGAACAACTCTTCCACTTCGTTGCGCTCTTTTTGCGAAAAGCCGTGCACGTACAGTTGTGATACAACTTTACTCTTAAACTCCTGTGCTGTTACGCGCGGCGGCGGTGTTGGTCCGAATAGTCCCATATTAGTTATCGGCTGGGCAGGTTTGCTTTTGAAAACCGTCTCGCAGGGCGAGCGGGCAGGGTGCCACACCGCACAGTGGTTCTTGGAACCGGTCGTCGGCGCGCTCCAGCGGCACACCGCGACACTTAGCTCTCGGAGCAAAAGTTGCTTTGCAACACCAAGCTTTTGCTCCTGCGAGATATTCCCGAACTCACTGTGCGGCGTGGCGAGCGAGTCCGAGAGCGAGCGCAATTTCCTCGCTGGGGAAATTGACAGCGTGTTTTCAAAAGTGAATCGCCCAGCCGTTGCGACGGTGATGTTATAGAGTTTGCACGACAGCAAGCGCTTCGTCAAGCTGAGGGTCTTTCCCTGCCGCGGTGTCCGCGTCGGTGAGCGGTACAACTTTATCGGGAGTTATCCCCTGCTGGTCTATCATTGCGCCCGACGGCGTGAGCCATTTTGCTACGGTGACTTTGAGCGACATGCCGCCCGAAAGCTGGACCAGCTCCTGCACGGAACCCTTGCCGAATGTTTTTTCTCCGATAAGTTTTGCGCCGCGCTGGTCTTTGAGCGCGCCCGCAAGGATTTCCGCGGCCGATGCCGAACCGCCGTTCACCAAAACGACCACCGGCGTTTGCGTGAGCGTGCCACCGTAGGAAGGAAAATCATACTTCCCTTTCCCCGGACCGAAATCTTCAGAAACAACGGTTTTCCCTGCCGGTATGAATTCGGACGCGATGTTGATGGACGCATCCAGCAGTCCGCCCGGATTGTTACGGAGATCCAGGATAATTTTCTGCATGCCGGCTGCTTTCGCAGCTTTCACCGCTTGCGCAAAATCCTTTTCAATATTTCCGAAAAAGTTGTGGAGTTTGATATAGGCGACCGTGGGGGTCTGCATGCGCCAGTCAAGCGTTGGGACAGTTATCGTTTCCCGCACAATGGTAAATTCAAGCGGGACAAGGTTGCCGGCGCGCTCAATGGTGAGCTTTACCGGAGTACCCACTGTGCCGCGGATGATAGTAACGGCGTCTTCCACCGTCATGTCTGCGGTTGAGGTCGCGTTGATGGCCAGTATCCTATCTCCTGCTTTCAGACCCGCGCGCTCGGCCGGCATCCCTTTGAGCG
>JBBTXL010000037.1:0-3590 GCA_038062295.1 Patescibacteria group bacterium | reverse complement strand
CGCATTGCGGCGTTCGCTCATGACCCAGGGCAGCGCACGGTCAAAGTCGCCATGGAAGACCCCGGGGACCTGCGCACCATTGCGCTGGTGGAAACAATGCTCGGGCTTCGCGTGGAACCGTACCTCGCCATGCCATCCGCCATGAAAGCGGTTTTTAAGGAATATAAAAAAGACATTTACAAGGAGTTTGACGCCATCATCGCAGAGTCCATTACGACGGCGCTTGAAAGCGGGGAACTCAAAAATACCGAAAAGATGGCGGAGTTCGTACCCATTGTCACCATCACCGACGGCATCACCGAATATGCCGTGATGTCGGGGGCATCCGACATCCATATTGAGCGCCTGCCGGAAAAGGTTCTGGTGCGCTATCGCGTGGACGGAATCCTCCGCGATATCGTGGAACTGCCGAAAGAGATCCATGAAGCGATCGCCGCCCGGATCAAAATTCTTTCGGGCCTGCAAATTGACGTTCACTTTACTCCCCAGGACGGACGGTTCAAATTCAAGCTGGAAGACCAGAGCATTGATGTGCGCGTATCCATCATGCCGACGTTCTACGGCGAAAAGATCGTCATGCGCCTGCTGCGCAGTTCCATCCGCCCTTTGAACCTTGCAGAGCTCGGCATTTCCGAACACAACGCCGCCACCATCACCGAAGCGATCAAACGGTCGTTCGGGATGGTGCTCGTCACCGGCCCGACCGGCTCCGGGAAAACCACGACGCTCTATGCAATGCTGCATATCTTAAACACCCCGAACGTCAATATCGCCACCATTGAAGACCCCATTGAATACGATGTACAGCGTTTGAACCAGACGCAGGTGAATGCCAAGGCGGGCATCACGTTCGCAAACGGCCTGCGTTCGCTGATGCGGCAAAATCCCGACATTATTATGGTGGGGGAGATCCGCGACAACGAAACGGTCGGTATCGCGCTGAACGCAGCCATGACGGGGCACCTCGTGCTTTCCACACTCCACACCAACGACGCGCCGACCGCCATTCCGCGCCTGATCGACATGGGAGGCGAACCGTTCCTGCTGGCAAGCACGCTGAACGTCATTATCGCGCAGCGCCTCGTGCGTAAGAGCTGCTCACAATGCGTCACCAGTTGGGCGCCGCCCGACACTATGTTTGAGTCCATCAAAAAACAACTGGCATTCGCAGCGCACGAGAACGCGGCACCGGAACTTCCCAAGCAACTCTATAAAGGCCGGGGGTGTCCGGCGTGTTCCAGCTCCGGTTACAGCGGGCAGATCGGTATTTTCGAGATCCTACACGTCACGCCGGCTGTCAAAGCGCTTATCAAACCGGATGTATCACTTGGCGAACTGCGCGCAATGGCGCGGGGAGAAGGTATGAAAACCATGTTTGAAGACGGCCTTGCAAAGGCGCAGGCGGGACTTACCACGATCGAAGAAATATTCAGGGTCATTGCAGAATAATCATATGCCGAAGTTTCACTATCTTGCATCACAGCAAAACGGCAAAATGACGGAAGGGGAAATGGATGCCGCCGCCGAAGGAGAGGTGCTGGCGCACCTTCACGGTAGCGGACTCTTTCCGGTGTCCATCACGCAGATAAAAAAAGGGGGTGCCGCCGCCATGCGCAGAACGCTGTTTGAAAAACTCACTGCCCTCGACAAGATCACGCTGGCAAAGAACCTGGCGCTCATGATCAAAGCCGGCATCGGCATTGCGGAGGCGATCGATATCATGCTGGACGACACGCAAAAGCCCGTTTTGAAAAAAATACTGCAGCGTGCCAAGCTCCATCTGGAAAAAGGAGGTCAGCTGTCCGAGGCGTTCGATGGGTTTCCCCGCCACTTCTCGCCTATTTTTATTAACCTGTTGCGGGCCGGCGAAGCATCGGGAAATTTGGAAGGAGCGCTGACCCAAATCGCTACCCAGCTCAAAAAAGAGCACGACCTCCGCAAAAAAGTGACATCGGCCATGGCGTACCCGATGGTGCTTGTGTTCGCCGCACTCGGCGTTGTGACGCTGTTGGTCACGGTCGTTCTGCCGCGCGTCAGCAAGATATTCGCGCAGTCGCATGTGAAGCTCCCGTGGATCACGCGCATGCTTCTTGACATATCGGACTTCGTGACTACGCAGTGGCCGCTGGTACTGATCGTTATTGCGGGAATATGGATAGCACTTGCCGCAATGCGCCGGTCGTCAACAGGATGGGCCGCACTTTCGCGCGTCGCGCGGAGATTGCCTCTCCTGCACGAACTGCTGCAAAAAATAACCCTGGCACGATTTTGCACCACCATGCGCTCACTCCTGGCTGCCGGCGTACCCATTATCAAATCACTTGAGATCACTGCGGACTCGCTCGGGAACGCCGCATACAAAACAGTGATCCTGGACATAACCCAACAGGAAGTTGCGCGGGGAATATCTTTAGGCGCAGCGCTCAAGCGGCGGCCGGAATATTTTCCGCGCATGATGACCAGTATGATCGTGGTCGGCGAGAAGTCGGGGAACCTGGAAGTGATGCTTGAAAACCTCGGAATGTTTTACGAAGAAGAAGTGGATAACACGCTCAAAACCCTCATCACAATGCTTGAGCCAGCGCTCTTACTTGCGGTGGGTGTTATCATCGGCACACTCGCGCTTTCCATTATCATTCCGATCTACCAGCTGATCGGAACCGTGAAATAATGCGCGGCTTCACCATTCTTGAACTGCTGATAACGCTTGCTATTATTGCGATCTTTGCAGCAGTGGCAGGCATCAACCTTCTTTCGTTCCAGCGTTCAGCAACGCTTGAGAGCGCAGCACGGGATATTGTGGGAAATCTGCGGCTGGCGCAAGGAAAAGCTATGGCGGGCGCCGACGGAAATGGCGACGGGCAAAGGGATGCGTGGGGTATTCGGTTCACCAACGACGCGAACGACCGCTACGAAATGTTCTATGGCAACACCTACAATGCCGGCGCTGTAACAACAACGCTGTATCTTCCTTCGGGCACCGCTTTCACCGACCCGGCCGAAAGCGGAAACAAAGATGTTATTTTCACGAAACGAACCGGTACCACCACACCGGCGGTCATCATCGTTGCGGCGTCGGACAACTCACAATCAAGAACCATTACCCTCGGCGTTTCGACCATCAGCTCCGCGGCGTGTCCTGGCACTGTCTATGATGCTGACTTTGCAACCAACGGAATTTCATATGCCGCCGTCGCTATTGGCAGTCAATGCTGGATGGCAGAAAACCTCAACCGAGGCACCATGATAGCGGGGACGGGAAACCAGACCAACAACAGCACGGTGGAGAAATACTGCTATAAAGATTCTTCCCCGTACTACGACACCGCAAACTGTGACGCATACGGCGGGATGTACCAATGGAGCGAAGCGATGAATTACAGCACCACCGAAGGAGCGCAGGGCATTTGCCCGACTGGCTGGCACATCCCAACCGACAGCGAGCAGTACGCACTGGAAAACTACCTAAAGGATACCGGCCAAACCTGTGTGGCTTCCAGAACAGGGGCATGGGACTGCGATACGGCGGGCGCCAAGCTGAAATCGGGAGGATCATCAGGATTTAATGCGCCGTGGGGCGGATACCGGTT
>JBBTXL010000036.1:0-9178 GCA_038062295.1 Patescibacteria group bacterium | reverse complement strand
TCGCCGAGCGAAGCGAGGCGAACCAAAACTCTTTGACTTTTCCTTTCTGGTGCTCTCGGCAGGAATCGAACCTGCATCGCCTCCTTCGGAGGGAGGAATTGTATCCATTCAACTACGAGAGCGGTGTCCCCGGAGGGATTCGAACCCCCAATAACAGGTTCGAAGCCTGTCGTGATATCCGTTTCACCACGGGGACGTGTTGCAAGGATATCAGAATCGGAACCGCCGCGCCAGGATGTCAACAAGCGACTCCTCCTCTTCTTTTTCCGGTACGGCGTTCGCTTTGAGAACTTCCCGCACAGAAACAGGATTTACGGAGCCCAGCGGAATGATCGTTTTAACCGCAAAACGGTCTTTTTTGATGATAATAAGATCTTTCACCGGCAGTTCATACAGTATCCAAAACGATGATACGTCATTGTACGCGATACGCTTGTTGTTAACGGAAATTCCCGTGCCGTCAATAACGACAGAAAGAATTTCCGGCCGTTTGGTCGCGTAGAGATATAGGATGACGCTAAACAATAACATCAACGCCGCGCCAAAAATATTTTTGAGGATGATAAGACTGATACACACGGCCGCAAGCACAATACCGCCGGTCAAAAACCAACGCTGGTCTTTTTCGTGGTAGGGAAACTCTTCCGTTTCCCACGCGACCCCTCCGTGTGTCGTTTGCATATGCTCGACGGGTGTCGCCGGACGAAGGTTGACGATGTTTTTTTCTTCGTTTGTGTTCATGCTTATGCGCCGCGCCGCCGCTCAATGCCTATCTGTTCGGTCACGACACGGGTGAATTCTTCGGGAGAAAAATCGGGCCATAAGGCTTTGGTGAAGTACAAGTGTGCTTCGGCGACGTCCCACATCAGAAGACCCGCCGACCAGTGCGGATCGCCACCGGTGCGGATAACGAGGTCCACCGGGGGGAGATCATGTGTCCACAAATTCTGCTTTACCAGTTCTTCGGTGACGGGGAGGTTTGGTCTTGCGGTTGTGAGCGCGGCGATGCGCCCTATCGCGCTCTGCATTTCATCCTTTCCGTCATACGCCATCAGGAATGTCAGGTTGCGCTTGGTATGTTCTTTTGTTTTTTCCATGAGCGCATGCATCGGTTTCTGAACATCGCGGGGGAACAATTCTTCCCATCGCCCGAGCATTCTAACCCGCACGCCGTGTTTGGCAAGCTCCTTGTTTTTTAAGAGGCGGTTGAAATGCAGCTTGAACAGCTGGAGCAGAAACTTCACTTCTTGCGGGGTGCGCTTCGTGATATTGGAAACGGAGCACCCCCACAGGGTCAGCGCGGGAACGTTGAGGTCAAGCGCGGTTTGGACGATCTTTTCAATTACCTTTGCGCCTTCACGATGTCCGGCAACCGATGGCAACCCTTTCTTCTTTGCCCAGCGGCGGTTGCCGTCGGGGACGATAACAATATGGTGGGGGGTAGGCATGACAATTTACCCATTGTAATGATTCTGCGCGCCTAACGCAACGGTATTACTCGAATAATACGGGAATTTCAAGCGCGGCATCGTGTTCTGGTAGGCCGGACGGATTGTCTTTTTTTAAGATGAGCGTGCCCTTCGTGCCGTACAAAGGTTTTTCAAACGTGAGCGTGCCGGTAAACGGTACAAAATTCTCCGTCATCCACTCGTCTTGCGCCGCCGCATGGCTTTCCGCGATGATTCTGCCGTCCCAGTCGGTGAGGATAAGGGGGAAGCTCGCCTCAAAGTACCATATGCCGCGCGCTTTTCCGGCCACCGCAAGCGGTGAAGCAACGACTGAGAGTGGGGCGGGGGTAAAGAGTTCTATCATGTCGTTTTTATAACGCACTTCTTTCAGAATTCCTTCTTCGACGGTGAAGTATCGCGAGACACCTTCGGACGGACGCGTTGTCATCGGCTCGCCTTGCTTTCGGTCGGCGTAGTTGACGATGGCCATGCCCGAGCGGATTTCGGTGGTCTGCGGCGCGATGCGGTCACCGAGCAGGAGTGCATTCGTCCCGCGGTAGCCATCCGCAGTTTTGAGGGCGACGATGGCGTAAAAGAATGTTCCACTGCCGCCGCCATCCTGTGTGAGCAGAAATACAATATCTTCTTGGCCGTCGCCGCTCACGTCCCCACGCGCTTCATTGCCGAAGTACTGCGTGATGGTTTTCGTCACGGAGCCGGGCGCCGCGGCTGTTTCCGCGTGACCGTTTGCGAGCGTGACTGGTCTGTCTTCTATTATGTAGGTTGCATTCAGATGGTCTGCCGCGGCGTTGTGAGCGCGTTGCGGTTGCGGTTGTGACGGAGCGCCACGCAGAAGAAAAACAATCCCTACGGCGACCATGATAATAACCAGAAGCGAAAGATATTTTTTCATAACTTGGGGGTTTGTTTCATCCCAAAGCGGAGAGGGTGGGATTCGAACCCACGGGAGACTTGCGCCCCCAACACCTTAGCACGGTGCCGCTTTCGGCCGCTCAGCCACCTCTCCGCTTTTGGATCAATACATGTGCGCCCAGTAGGGATCGAGCCATCGCTCACTCGTCCCCTCGTTCGCTCTTTCAAACCCCTCGGTTTGAATAATTCCGCCGCGGGAAACCGTAGGTTTCCCGACCCTTTCCTCAGGTTCGATGTAGATGCGCATTCCATGTTTGTTTCACCTGCCATTCGTGAACATTATGCATCGGTGCGCCCAGTAGGGATCGAACCTACGACCGTTCGCTTAAGAGGCGACTGCTCTACCAGCTGAGCTATGGGCGCAAAAAATGTTCCAAGCGGTGGGAGTGAGATTCTTCCCTCTCGGTCTAAATCTTTGATTTAGTTACCGAGAGCAATCCCGCCTTGGCGGGAGAACTCTCGTTGGTGGTTTTTTCCCGCTCTGGGCGGTGGGGGTGAGATTCGAACTCACGGTACGGTTTCCCGTACAATAGTTTTCAAGACTATCGCCTTCAGCCGCTCGGCCACCCCACCGTCCAGAGCGGGATTGCGATTTGTAGCTTTGCTCCGCTCAGACAAATCGGGAACAAGACCGTCTCCTTAAACCGCTCAGACACCTCTCCGTACACTACAATTCAGTTAAAATACCACTTTCAGCAGGCGGCGGCAAGGGCGATGACCTCTTTGGCGCCGGCTTTTTTGAGCGCACGAGCGCATTCCGAAAGCGTGGCGCCGGTCGTTGTCACGTCGTCAACCACCAGAACAATTTTTCCGCGCACGAGCGATGGGTCCTTAACCGCAAACGCTCCTTTTACATTTTCCACGCGTTCGATCCGTAGCGCCACTGCGGTTTGCGGTGCAGTGTTTCTAGTACGCACCAGCGCCTGCGGAACGACCGGGATACCCAGATCGCGCGCGACGCGCTCGGCAATGAGTTCTGCCTGGTTGAACCCCCGCCGTGCCAGGCGTTCCTTGGAAAGCGGCACGGGGACGGCGAGCATGGTGGCGGTTGCTGCAAATCCCGCATACACCAGATGCCGGAGGCACCAAGCGCCCAGGATAGGTGCCGCTTCGCGCACGCCGTCGTATTTCAGGCGGGCGACGAGCGACGCAACCAGCGGGTCGCGGTATTCCGTTGCGGCATATACGGCGGATAGCCCTGCGACGTGCGGCGGGTGGTGCGGTACGCGGCGTATGACAATGCGCCGTTCGCACGACGCGCACAGTACGGTTCCTTCCGCGCCGCACCCGGCACAAGAGAGGGGAAAGAGAAGGTCAAAAACGAACCGGAACGGTCCAGAACTCATTTCAAAACCCCCTTTCTGCTGCAATTCCCGCTTTGTGGCTGCGACTGCGTCAGATTTCGCGCCCTGTTCTCACTGTAGCTTTGGCTACACTTCCGAGCAGGACGCTCATCTTCCTTGTCTCGCTCACACATCAGGAATTTCGCTACGAAAAGGATTTTGAAATGAGTTCTACCCAGGGAAAAGTTCAGAGACATGAACGGTATCGCTCGAGTTCACTGTGTGATTCAGGATACGTTGGGCCAACGGATACTCCACCTGTTCCGCGACGATGCGTTCCACGAGGCGGGCTCCTTCACGGGGGTTGTACGCGATACGGGCAAGTATGGCGGCGTTGTCTTCCGTAAAACGCAGGGCTATCTTTTTTTCCTGCCAGAGGCGGTCTGCCAGATCGGTGAGGCGCTGCGTGACGATGCTCTTGAGCGCGTCCGGAGCGAGCGGCATAAAGGTGATGATATGGTCGATGCGGTTCAACAGTTCGGGGCGGAGCTGTTCGCGAAGAATATGGAGCGTTTGCGCGCGCACGGCGTCGTATGATGCGGGTACCGCTGTTCCGGTTCCTTCTCCAAACCCCAATGCGTGTTTGTTGAACTCTTCCGTACCGATGTTGGATGTGAACAGAATAATGGTGTTTTTAAAACTGACGCGCTCGCCCAAACTATCGGTGAGCGTTCCTTCATCCAGGATTTGCAAAAAAGTATTGAAGATCTGGTGATGCGCTTTTTCGATCTCATCAAACAGCACCAGGGCGTACGGGTTCCGCTTGACCTTTTCGGTCAGCGCGCCGCCTTCTTCGTAGCCGACATAGCCGGGCGGGGCGCCCAACAGCCGCGAGATGCTGTGCGGCTCCGCGTACTCGGACATATCAATACGGATGAATGGGTTGTACTCTCCTTCGGAGTGTGCCGCGCCGAACAGGATCCGCGCAAGCTCTTTTGCCGTCTGTGTTTTGCCGACGCCCGACGGTCCCAATAGAAGAAACGATCCCAAGGGGCGATTTTTCGGCAAAAGCCCTGCTTTGCCGCGTGCGACAACCTGCGCGATCGTCGCAACGGCTTCATCCTGGCCGATGATCTTTTCCCGGAGCATCCGCACCAGGTCGTCGGCGGTCCCTGCCGTCATATCAAATGGTGCAATACCCAACATGTCCGCCACCGTTTCCTGTATGTGGGACGCGGAAAGCGTGGCGCGGTTTTCGGTGCGCGTTGCGGCGGCGGTGCGGAACAGGGCAAGGCGGGTGCGCGCCGCGGTTTCAGCGTCGCGCAGCGCGTTACCTGTTTCGTAATTGCCCGTATGCACCGCGGTATTTTTTTGTTCTTCGATGCGTGCAAGTTCCCGTTCGGATGCGGCGATGTTGTGCTCAAGTTCCGAGCGCTGCGTGTTCGTTTTCAGGCGCGCTGCCGCTTCGTCCAGGAGGTCAAGCGCTTTGTCGGGAAAACGCTTATGCGGCATATAGCGCTGCGCCAGCGCGATCGCCGCATCAACAGCATCATGTTCGATAACGACGTTATGGTGGTGCTCGTATGTCGCTTTGGTCGCCGTAATGATGGCGCGGGTGCGTTCCCCGCTTTCTTCCCGAACGGGAATGATGTGAAAGCGCCGCGCAAGCGCGCTGTCGCGCGCGACAGACTTTTTGTACTCATCCGGTGTGGTTGCCGCAATAACGCGGATATCCCCGGAGGCAAGCGCGGGTTTTAAGAGATTTGCCATATCCAACGAACCGCTTGCGTTTCCCGTTCCGATAACCGTGTGGAGCTCGTCAATGAACACAATAACGTCACGGTGTTTTGCTTCTTCAATAATATCGTCAATGCGCGCTTCAAATTCCCCGCGGAACATGGTGCCCGCTACCAGCAACCCGAGATTCAACGCAAAGACGCGTTTGCCCATGAGTTCGGGTGGCACGTTCCCTGTCCGAATACGCTCTGCAAATCCCCGCACGAGCGCCGTTTTGCCTACGCCGGCCTCGCCCACCAACAGCGGATTGCTCTTGTGGTGGCGCAGGAGCGTTCGCATGAGGCGTTCCATTTCTTTTTCCCTGCCGAAAAACGGCGTGGGTATCCGTGTGGCGGGGCTGTGAGAGAGTTCCGTTGCCGGAGCGTCCAGCGGCGCAGTGGTTCCCGTCAGTTCTTCGCAGAAAAAAGAAAGGGTCGGGAATTTTTGGGGAACCGGAAGATACGGGGCGCTGGGTTGGGTTGCCGGCGCTTTGGGGCGAACTGCGGAGCGCTGGCCGGGTTTGGGGCGGGCAGTGCGGGTTTTGTGCGTGTGCGCAAAGATACCCGCGGGGACGTGTTTGTTTTTCTGAAACTGCGCAAG
Organism: Patescibacteria group bacterium; assembly: GCA_038062295.1. GTDB lineage: Bacteria > Patescibacteriota > Minisyncoccia > GWC2-36-17 > WO2-46-25 > JBBTXL01. Next base: position 3,138 of record JBBTXL010000036.1, on the reverse strand, counting down.
CGCTTCAAGCACGTGCGCAAGCTGGTCGGCAAGCTTTCGGTATCGTTTGTGCGAGGCGAGAATATCCGAAGAAGAGAGGATGCCCGACAGGAGGTGCTCGGTTCCCACGAACGCATGTTTGTGGAACGCCGCCGTTGCCACCGCTTTGGTGATGGCGTTTTTCAATACGGAGTCGTACGGCAGCGTGTTGGCAGGAGGGTTTTCATGATGCGCCGTTGCGGCGTGTTGCTCCTTTTCGGAGCGCCGTTGTGCGCGTGCAGCGATGCTCGTGGCACGGACGTCGTTGAGTTTCAAGAGATTGTACGCCATAGATCCTTTTTCCTGCGCCATGGCGGCAAGCGCATGGCGGACGGTGACGGCCGGCGCTTGCTCGCTCTGCGCTATGGCGTGCGAACGCGCCAAGACGCTGTGCGCGTGCGCAGTAAATTTTGAGAACGGGTTTTGAGACGTTTCGGTCATGTAAGGGGGACTATAGCAAAAAAAGTTAAAATGTAAAAGCGCATCGTGAGGGGCACGGTCACACTTTTACGCATATGCGCAAAAGTGTGACCTGACAGATTTTCCCTCGTCCCGGTCAGTACACATGCGCCGGGTCGCGCACTTCCACGGTGAAGTAGTATGTTGTGCCATACTGCAATGCGCTCCCCCCGTATATAGGTTCAACAGTGACATATGCGGGCGCCCTTTCAGGATCAGGTTGTTGGCTTGCCGTCGTGATGGCACCCGAAGGGATGAGTGTCGTTGCATCGTCTCTGCCACCGCAGGAAGATCCCGTATCGGTAAACTGGTTGTTGTTTGTGTCGCAGTACGAAACACTTACGGTATCCACAATCGTATCCATACTGTCGTAGATCGTAATGGTGTATTGTACGAGCGGATCGCCTTCGGCATCGGTATAACGAAAGGTGAACTTCGGTTCGAAGGGGTTTGCGCAGCGGTTCAAAAAGTTTGACTCAAGATTTTCCGCTTTCGGCGCGGCGTTGGGCAATGTTCCTTTTACCCATACCTTATATTCTCCAGGGTGCGTACCCGCGTTGTGCGCGGAAAACGGGATGCCGCCGCTCCCGCCACACGCCGCGGCGAGAAAGCCATCCTCGTCGCAGTTTTGCGCATGCATGCTGATCCACCCAAGGACGGAGCCGCCCCACGCCCAGCCGATCAGCTCGTTGACGGAGTTGCCGACCTCGTAGGTTTCGTTGTTCATCGCTATGCCGGACAGTTTGATCCATCCCCATTCGGAGTCTGTGTCGCATGCGCTGTCGGGGCAACTGACCGCGCGCGCCCATCCTTTAAAGTCGCCGGTGACGGTATCCAGTTTCGCCATGTAACTTTCCGGTCCGTTATACGGCGTGCCGGGCGGCGTGCCGGCGATGGTTTTTTCAAACGTGATCCAGCCGACATTCTCGTTCCATGCGTATCCCGAGAGTTCGTAGGTGGAGAGGTTCAGATGCGCGCCGTAGTTGGGCATGATGGTCCCCAGTGGCGGGCACTGCGGCGGCGCGGGGTCGTGCGATCCGGTATCCAGGAAATCATCGTTATCCATGATCTGGTCAAAATCGGTGTCGCAGTTTTGCGAGTTGAAACTGATCCAGCCGATAGTGTCCGACCATGCCCACCCGCGCATATTGTAGTCCACCGGCGGGACGGTGACAGTTAGGTTCATAGTGACATTGTGTGTAACCCCGGTTGTTGCTTCTCTTCCCGTGAGCGTTACGACAAACAACCCTTCCGCGCCGCCGCCCGCGCTTATGGAAAGCAAGCCGTTACAGAATGTTTGCGCGCCGGCGGCGCCCTGGCAGGGCGACGGGGGAAATATGCTGACATTCGGGTTGGGAGGATTCACGGATACCGGACTCGTGAACGTAACATCCATCGCCTCCGGCGCGGAAAAATTCGTATTGACCAACAGCGCAAGCGGCGGTTGTTGGTCCTGCGCGATGGTTACGGAGCAGGTTGCGCCGCCGCCCGCGCAGGGCGCCGCGTCGGCAAACGCAAGCGTAAAATCAAACGGGCCGTAGACGGTCAGCGTGTAGGCGCGCGTTATGACCACGGAGTTCGCGGTTGCGGTTATCTGGATATAGTATGGACCTTCCCCGGCGCCCGCATCGGCGCTGATGGTGAGCGGTTGTATGCAGGACGGCGAGCCGGAGGCAAGGGGACAGGGCGGTATCGGACCGGGTGTGATGGTGATGCCCGAAAATTGACTGACCGAATAGGTAACAACTCCGGCAGGGCCGCCAGCATAACTGGTGGTGAGCGTCGGTGGCGAGCTTGCCTGGTTTCCCGGGTATGCGCCGCCGGATGAATTATTTATTGAAAAGTTAAAATTAAATCCCGGCGTAACGGTCAAGCTGAATGTGAATGGGTGTGTTTGAATGGGCGCGGATGCCGTTCGCGCCGTAATAATAAGTTGATTGTTGTAGGTGCCGGTCGGTGTACTCCCTGCGCCGCCGGTGAACGTGGTGGTGATGGTCGCAATGACGGTACCGTTGCCGGTTGACTGCACGGGGTTGTAGCTCACGCTGACGCCCGGAATCGGTGCTCCGGTGAATGCGAGCGGCAGATATTCCACAACGCCCCACTGCTCGCCGGCTATTTTTGTGATGTTAAATGTCAGCGTATCGCTTGCGCCTTGCATTATGGTGAGCGATGGCGGCGTGGGGGATGAAAGTGAAAAGTCGAACGGCTCGGTAACTTTTATCTGGAACGTTACTTCTTTCGTTACGGTGCCACCTTGCGGGTCGTTGACACTTGCTTTGATGGGAATGACATACACTCCTGCCGCGGCGTTCATGATTCCAAAGTCAACCTGTGTTGCACAGCTGCCCGCGCTCGGTGTGCACGGAGAGTTTGAAAATATTGGCGGGTAGGCGATGCCGGGCGGCAGAAGCGCCGGGTCAACGCTGAATGTTACGGGATTTGGTACGGTGCCGAATGTTTCCGATGCGGTGATGGTCGGGGGCGTTGCAATGGCGCCACCCAGCATCACTTCAGCGTTTTGCGGGTTAATGGAAAGGGAAAAGTTAAAGCTTGAGGGCGCAATATATCCAACTGTTATACTTTCCAGTCTTGGACTTTGCGATGTATCCAGCGCCCCCAACCCCACCCGATACTGCACCCATTGGTTCTGCGGGAGCG
>JBBTXL010000035.1:0-3878 GCA_038062295.1 Patescibacteria group bacterium | reverse complement strand
TGAGCGACCAAACACAAGGAATAAGTGTACAAAACGGCGAGAATCGGAACGGGCGGCCCGCGCGCGCCGGAAAAGAATGGATGGGAGAGACGGACAGCCAGCTCCCACTCGACGTGTATCAGACGGAACAAGAGATCGTGGTGCAGTCCTTGCTTGCCGGAATTACGGTGCAAGATATTGACATCTCGCTCACCAACGACATGCTCACCGTCAAAGGCGTACGCGCAAAGGACAGCGATGTGCCGGCGGCAAACTATTATTACCGGGAATGCTACTTTGGCCCCTTTTCGCGCTCGGTTATTTTGCCGCATGATGTTGACCCCGAGCATATCAACGCCCGCCTGAAAAATGGCATCCTGACCATCACGCTAAAAAAGTCGGCACAGGCAAAAACAAAGAAGATAACCGTTGATGCCCCGTAGACGCCCCACACCCTTGATGCGCAAAGTATCGGCGAGCATCATTGGAGCGGCCCTGGTGGCGGCGCCGTTTTTTGTCATGTCCGCGGTGAACTGGAATGCCATTGCGTACGGCGTTTCCGTCGACGGCATGGACATCGGCGCGAAAAAAGTACCGGAAGCAAAAGCTGTGCTGGATGACCATTTCGCGCGCACGCACGAAACAGAACTTCCCTTCACGGCGGGTGACATAGCACACCGCGCGACGGTGCGCAACACCGGCATTCTGCTTTCGGCGGACAAAACCGCGGAACACGCGTATGCGATCGGGAGAAGTAACGCCGTCGCCCGCAACATGCTGGCCTTTGTGCGCGCGGCAACACTCGGCACACCAACGAAATCGATTGCGGTTGTTGACGAAACGCGCTTCACCGCGTTCATTAACGAAACATTCGGCACTCTCGAACACCCGGCTCAAAACGCCACAGTTGTATATGACTCTGTCACCGAACGATTCATACCAACCCAAGAAAAAGCCGGTATCGTTATCGACCGCGCGCAACTCACCAAGGATATTCTTTCTGCCGCGCGAACGCTTGAAAGCGCAACCATTGCCGTGGCGATGCGCAACGACGAACCGCGTGTTGTGCTTGCGGCGGCCGTTGCGGCGGCACACGAAGCAAACGCACTGCTTGAAAAAACTCCCGTGATAACGACCTATCAGCGCATCCCCGGTCTTCCTTCTTCCACAACCCGTTTTCCGATAGAAAAGGCGCAGCTTGCCGAAATGGTCGGGTTCGTGCCAAACAACGGCGCGCTCGCTCCCGACATCGACGAACAAGCACTCACCGACTGGCTGGTACAGATCGCGCCGGCAATCAACGAGAATCCGCAGAACGCGACCCTCGCGGTCCGGGACGGCAGGGTGGAAGAATTCTCGCTCTCCCGCGATGGGCATGAGCTTGACGTGCCGCAAAGCGCGCGCGGTATCAAAAACTCGATACTATTCGGCTCCGCAGATCCCATTCCTCTTGTTGTCACCACCCTGCACCCGCTCATCAGCAGCGACACCATCGATAACCTTGGCATCACCGGACTCCTGGCCGTTGGGGAATCGGACTTTGCCGGGTCATCCTCCGCGCGCGTCTTTAACCTGACGCTTGGCGCAAAAAAAATGAACGGGGTCATCATCGCACCCAACGAAGAGTTTTCATTCGTTGAAACCATCGGGGAGATCGGTTCGGCAGAGGGGTACCAGGCGGGACTGGTCATCAAAGGGAACAAAACGGTTCCCGAATATGGCGGGGGCATCTGCCAGGTCTCCACGACCATGTTCCGCGCAGCGATCCATGCGGGGTTGAGGATCACCGAGCGGTTTCCCCACAGTCTGCCGGTACAATATTACAATCCCCAGGGATTTGACGCGACGGTGTACGGCCCCCATCCCGACCTCCGGTTCGTGAACGACACCGGCAGTAATATTTTGGTACAGACGAAAATAAAAGGCACCAAACTTGTCTTTGAATTTTACGGGAGGCCGGACGGCAGGACCGTAACGGTGATCGGTCCGGAAGAATACGATAAAAAACCGGATGGGTCGCTGAAAGCGAAACTCATCCGGGAAATTTACCGGGACGGTACGTTGGTCACGAGCGATGTCTTCAAGTCATCCTACCGATCGCCGATCGTAAACGCTGTCCAGAGAAACCCCTTGGAGTAGCACGTGGCAACGCCGCATGGTGCGTTACCTGCGCCGGTTGCCCGCCTAAATTCCCGGAAGGAATTTTTGCGGGTGAAGGAACGGCAATGCCCATGGTTTCCAAAATAGCGGCGGCATTTCCCAAAAGCTTGGTTGCCTCCAGAACTTCTATCAGCACCGGCGCGTGATGCTCGCTGAAGTGAATGATAACATTCCCCATCTCCGTGCCGTAGCTGATCGCGCCGCTCCCCGGTTCCCATGCAAGAATGTCGCTTTCGGGGTCGTATATGAACGCGGTTGATTTTTGTTTTGTATTACTGGGCATCGGTTTTTCCGGGATAAAAGGTGAGTACCTTCACAATGTCGCCCTCTTTTTTATACGCCGCTTTCAGCACACGCTCGTCGTTCGCGCGGCGTTGCGCAATGTACACGGGAGCACGCGACGCATCAACCGCATCGGGTGTTTTCAGCACCTGCTCCACCTGCACTTTTGTCACCACAAAACCGTGCCGCTCTAAAACGGCAAATTTATCATTGGCGTATTTGGTGAACATAATGGTCATTCCCGTATATCAACTGACAACGTAGCAAAGCTTCAGGGTACATTCAGCCCACACATGTGCTTGGGGAGAGATTTGAACTCTCACGGGTGTTATCCCACCAGCTCCTAAGGCTGGCGCGTCTGCCAGTTTCGCCACCCAAGCACGCCGCCATCATATCGTTTTTAAAAAAATCAGGCAATTATCACACACCGCCCACCGCCTGGTAAATGGGGCCGAGGACGGCGAGCGCAAGAAAAAGCACCGCGATGCCAATAATGACCAGCAGCGCCGGCTCCAGAAGCGTAACCAAGTTTTTGAGCGTGCGCTCCACTTCTTTTTGATAAAAGTCGGCGCAGTATTCAAGATGTTTCTCAATGCTTGCCGACTTTTCCCCCACTTCCATCATTTGAACATACATCGGCGGGAATATCCGGCGATCCAACAGCCCGGAAAGTCCTTGTCCTTTGAGAACGTACGGCACCATCATTTCGATCGCGGAACGCACCCTGCCGTTGCGGACGCTCGCCCCGGCCATGGCAAGCGACTCGTGCACCGGAATGCCGCTTTTCAATAAGGTCGCAAAAATGCGCGAAAAACGAACCAGGTTCACTTTTAGAAATAAGGCTCCAAAGATCGGTATGGCCAGCTGCGCTCGGTCCCATACCATTCTGCCCGAACGGGTTCCGAAAAACACAGTGGCGCCAAGCGCCGCAAAGACCAGCGCCAGTGCAATGCCGCCGACATTGTTACTCAACGCGTCGGATATGCCAAATACGATCTTCGTGAATAGCGGCAGCTCTGCGCCAAACGAGACAACGATATCGCGCAACGACGGCAGAACGAACAGAAGAAAAAAGAATGCCGCTGCAAGAAGCGCGCTTACCATAACAGCAGGATACAACAGCGCGGACATAAGCTCCTTTTTGAACGCAACGCGCGCGGCAAGCTCGTCGGCCAAATACAAAAAATTCTGTTCCAGGGAGCCCGATGTTTCCCCTGCACGGACAATATGTACGAAAAATCGGTCGAAAACCGCCGGAAACCGCTCAAGCGCAACCGAAAACCGTTCACCGCGCTCAACTGTTTCCGCAAGCCGCGTAAGTACGGCGCGCCATGACCGGTTCGCCGCCTGTTGCGCTTCCAGCCGCACCGCGCTTCCCAAGGGAATGCCCGCGCGCGCCATAGTCGCAAGGTTTCTTATAAAATTGACTTTTTCCGCATCCGAGATCCCCATGGTAG
>JBBTXL010000034.1:0-14001 GCA_038062295.1 Patescibacteria group bacterium | reverse complement strand
GTTCCGAAATGCGCGACCAGGTTGCCGCGTTTTTGCCGCGGTTATCCCGCGCTCGCGAGCAGATAGAGGAACTTACGCGCCGCGCCGAGTTATTTGCGTGGGTTTTAGGAGTGGATCAACCGCGGAAGTTTCTTATTGTTGTACAGGATTCTACGCGTCCGCGGCCGACCGGCGGAACGATCACCGCATATGGCGTTGTGACGGCGGAGCACGGCATGATCACGGATATTATGTTTGATGATGTGTATAACCTGGACGGGCAACTGCGTCTGAACGTTGTTCCGCCCGCTCCTTTGAAAAAAGTTACGACGGCATGGAGCATGCATGACGCGAACTGGTTTCCGGACTTTCCGCTCTCTGCGCAAAAGATCGCAATGCTGTACGAGGCCGCAAGCGGCACACGGGCCGAGGGGGTTGTTGCGGTAAGTGAAAAGTTATTTGCCGATCTGTTTTCGCACACCGGCATTAGCACAACAGCACACGGCATCACGGTGAACGCGGAGAGCTTTTCCGCTCTTTTGCACGGCACCGCGGTGGAGCGCGCCGCGGCGATCGGGGCAATGCCCGATGTTCTGCGTGGTTTGTTTGCGAAAGATGCCACACGTGACATGTTTGCGGCACTGGGCGATGCAGCGCATGAAAAACATATTATGGCATGGGTGAGAGATGCCGCATGGGAAGACGAGATCGTCGCGCGGGGATGGGATGGTGCGCTCCCCCAAGCCGCCGGAGCGGATTTTTCGGCGTTTGCGGTGAGCGACACCGGCGGAGGAAATGTCCACGCCGCGCGCATGCCGGTCACGGCGCGCATTGCAAAGCAGCTTGACATTGGCGAAGACGGCACGGTGATGGCGACGCTGGTGGTGGAACTTGCGTCGCGCGAAGCGATGCCGCGCATGGCATATGTCAGGGCGTATGCGCCGCGCGGCTCCGTGCTCCTGGAGTCGTCCGGTTCGGATGGAGGCTCCGTGTCCGACCCCATCGACTATGCCGCCGCGCGTTTTGTTGTGGATGACGATGTTGCCGCGGGAGAACGAAACAGTTCTTTTGATGAAAAGAGCGGCGTTACGGTCTTTGAGGAATCGGGGAAAGCGGTATTCGGCAGTTTCGTGACGCTCACGTCCGGCAGAACAACCCGGCTTATCTATCTGTATGCGGTGCCAGTGCGCGCCGCATCCGAGGGAGCGGACAAAACGCTTCCGTCGGTATTTTACGCGCAGCCGTCTCTTGGCGCGGAACTTACTTTTGCGGCAACGCCGCCGGTGGGCGCGACGCTCGTTGCCAGTGGGGAGTCCGGATTTTCGGGGGAGTATCGTGGCGCGCTCACCCGCAACCTTTCGTTCACTATCAGATACCGCTGATGCTTGCGAAGGTTCTTCAAGGGGAATATCGGATCGTCCTGTCCGCCGCGCTCACCATCGGGTTCTTTTCGCTACTGTCAAAGCTCCTGGGGGTTGTCAGGAATAGGATCTTTGCCGGAGAATTCGGGGCGGGTGACACGCTGGACGCGTACTTTACCGCATTCCTCATTCCCGATTTTTTATACAACATTCTCATCGTGGGCGTGCTGAGTTCCGTGTTCATTCCGGTATTCGCGGAGTATCTCGTGCGCGACCGCGCGGAAGCATGGCGGCTGGTGAACGTGGTGCTGACGGTGTTTGCGGCGCTGCTCATTATTTTTTCCTGCGGCGCCATCATATTCGCTCCCCAACTCATCGGCCTTATCGCAGTCGGCTTTGACGATACGAAGCAGGCGCTCACCGTGGAGCTTGCGCGTATCATGTTTGTCAGCGCGGTTTTGCTTGGCGTTTCCAATATCGTGAGCAGTATTCTCCAGACGCACAAGATGTTTTTTAGCTTTGCGCTTGCGCCGGTGATGTATAATCTCGGCATTATTATCGGCGCCTTATTCTTTGTCGGTCCATTTGGCGCACAAGGGCTGGCGCTGGGTGTGGTGCTTGGTGCGCTCCTGCACCTGGGTATTCAGTTGCCATCGCTTTTTCGTCTGGGGTTTTCATTTCGTCCGCTGTTTGACCTGTGGCATCCGGGTTTGCGCGCGATCATCCGGCTTTCCTTGCCGCGCACCGTCGGACTTGCGGCACAGCAGTTCAATTTTGTTGTTATTACCGCAATGGCATCCACCATATCGGCGGGAAGCATTGCCGTGTTCAACTTTGCCAACGACCTGCAGTACGTACCCATCGGCATTATCGCGTTTGCATTCGTCAGTGCCGTGTTTCCGCTGCTGTCGGCGAGCTTTGCGCGGCGGGATATGCGGTCGTTCCTGGACGAGTTCTATCTTGCGGTGAATCAGATCCTATTTTTGGTCATTCCGGTATCCGTATTTCTTATTCTGGAGCGGGCGCAGATCGTGCGTGTTCTGTTCGGGTACGGAGAATTTTCGTGGGAAGATACGCGCCTGACCGCCGCGGTGCTGGGAGCGTTCGCGCTCTCCATTTTCGCGCAGTCGCTGGTGCCGCTGTTCGTGCGCGCGTTCTACGCGCTGCACAACACCAAAACTCCGGTGTTCATCAACATATGTTCGGTGTTTGTGAACATCGGCCTTAGCTTTTATTTCCTGCATCTTATGCGCGCGGACGGCGCGTTCGCGCATGCGGTGAGCGCGCTGTTTCGCGTGAGCGACCTTGACGCAACGATTCTTGCGCTGCCGCTTGCGTTTTCCTTGTCGTCCGTTATAAATCTTTTATGGTTGTATTTCGCGTTGTCGCGCGCCGTGGTGCCGTTCGACTCCGTGCCGATACTTCGATCGCTTACGCGTATCAATATTGCGACGCTTGCCATGGCTCTTGTGGTCTATCCGGCGCTGGTCATGCTTTCCTCTGTCGTGAACATGCAGACGTTCTTGGGAATCTTTCTCCAGGGCGTGGGGGCATTTGTCGCCGGCATTACCGCGTACGGTGTAGTGGCATACCTTTTAAAAATTCCCGAATTTTTCATATTCCGGCAGGCATTCTTCCTCCCGGTGAAAAAAATATTCCTTTCCCGCATCTTTCCCATATCCACGGACACCCCGGATAAATTGTAACTACGGCGAAAGTGTGATACGGTGCGTCCTGACCATGTATGGACCAAGCACACATCAGAAATTTTTGCATTATTGCGCACATTGATCACGGCAAGTCCACGCTTGCCGATCGTCTTTTGGAGCTGACGCATACGATCGAGAAACGAAAGATGCAGGAGCAGGTGTTGGACACCATGAGCATCGAGCGTGAACGCGGCATTACCATCAAGATGCAGCCGGTGCGCATGATGTACGACGCTCCCGGCGGCGGGCGGTACATGCTGAATTTGATAGACACGCCCGGGCACGTGGATTTCGGCTACGAAGTATCCCGTTCGCTTGCGGCGGTGGAGGGGGCGGTGCTGGTGGTGGACGCAACCAAAGGCGTACAAGCGCAAACGATCGCAAATCTTGAACAGGCGCAAAAGCAAAATTTACGCATCATTCCGGCGGTGAACAAGATCGATCTGCCCAACGCGCGCGTGGAAGAAGTGACGGAAGAAATTGCAAAACTCCTTGCCGTTTCGCCCGAAACCGTTTTGCGCATTTCGGGAAAAACAGGGGAGGGTGTGCCGGAACTTTTAGAGCGCATCGTGCGTGATATTCCGCAGCCGGCCGGCACCGCGCATGCGCCCCTCAAAGCGCTCATTTTCGACTCGTCGTACGACACGTATAAAGGTGTTGTCGCAAATATCCGTCTGGTGGACGGCAGTGTGAAACCGCACGACACGGTGCGCTGTATGGCATCGGGCGCTCGCTCGGAGGCGCTGGAGGTTGGCATATTCAAACCGGGGTTTGAGCAAGCGGCTATGCTGTACGCAGGCGAGATAGGATATCTCGCAACAGGTTTAAAAGAGATCGGAAGCGTGCGGGTGGGGGATACTATTACGCTTGAGCGAACTCCTACTGCATCGTCGTTACCGGGGTACCGCGAGCCGCAGCGCGTGGTGTTTGCCAGTTTTTTTCCCGAAAGCGCGGATGACTTTGACATCCTGCGCGATGCATTTTCAAAGCTCAAGCTGAATGATGCGTCATTCCAGTACGAACCGGAACAATCCGATGCGCTCGGGCGCGGGTTTCGCTGCGGGTTTTTGGGCGTGCTCCATATGGACATTATTCGCGACCGTCTGGGGCGCGAGTACGGCATTGTACCGCTGATCACGACGCCGTCCGTTTCGTACGAGATACATTTGCGCAATGGTGCGACGGAGTTGATATGGTCGCCAAGCCAGGTGAAGGACCAGGGGCAGATCGTCGGATTTTCGGAGCCGTACGCGAAGGTGGAAATACTTACCGAAAGCGAGTACCTGGGGCCGGTGATGAAGCTTTTGGACGAAGCGCGCGCCGTTTACAAAGACACGCAATATCTTTCTTCAACCAAGGTCCTGCTGTTGTACGAAGCGCCGCTGGCGGAAATTATCGTTGATTTTTACGACCGTTTAAAATCGGCGACATCGGGGTACGCGTCACTCAACTACGAGGTGACCGGTTTTGTTCCCAATGATCTTGTGAAAATGGACATTCTAGTTGCGGGCGACCTGGTTGAGCCATTTGCACAGATCGTGCCACGCGCACAGGCGGAAAAACGCGGCAGGACGCTGGTAGAAAAACTCAAAGAGATCATTCCTAAGCAGCTGTTTGCGGTGTCTCTGCAGGCGGCGCTCGGAGGGCATATCATCGCCCGCGCCGACATTCAGGCGCTGCGGAAAGATGTGACGGGGTACCTCTACGGCGGCGACTATACCAGAAAGCGCAAGCTCCTGGAGAAACAAAAAAAGGGCAAACAGAAGATGAAAGCCCTTGGCAGAGTGAATATTCCGCCGGAAGTGTACTTTAAGGTATTACAAAAATAGCAACGGCATCACGGTAAAGAGCACCATGGAAACGATAACGAGCACGACAACCGTGATCCAGAATATTTTTGCGACTTTCTTGAGTTTCATCATATAATAGAAAAGTGAAACGGATCTTCCTTCCGCTGGTGTTTGGGGCTGTGCTTGTTGCGGCACTGGGTATTTTGGCGTATAAGCTTTATAACGCCTCGTATGAAAAATACCAGATAACCAAGAAAAGTTCAAATATCCAAGAGGAGATCGACGCGCTCAAAGCGAAAAATGAAGGCTTAGAGGCGATGGTCGAGCGTCTGGAAGATAGATCGTATGCGGAAAAAGAGGCGCGCAAGCGGCTGAATGTGCAAAAAGAAGGGGAGACGACGGTAATCCTTGCGCGTCCTGGGAGTGCGTCAAACACCGCGATGGAGGAAACCTCGGCAACATCTTCACGGTCCACAATTAGCAACAATATTTCCCATTGGCGCGCGACGTTGTTTGGAAATTAGTGCGGGTATCGTATAGTGGCATTATGTCAGCTTCCCAAGCTGAAAACGCGGGTCCGATTCCCGCTACCCGCTCAAAATTTTAACATTGACATTAAATTTTTATGCGACCTGCATTATTGGTCATTGATTGCCAGAATGATTTTATAAAAGACATGTCGCCCTACGCCTGCCAGATGCTGGATGATACGTTGGTCGGCAGAATAGATATGTTGATACAGTACGCGCGCACGCGCGGCGTTCCGGTTGTATACACCCAACACAGCATCAATCCCGATAAATCGAACGCCGAAGCGGGCGAGGGGGATGATGTGCGTGCGTGCATCGTCGGCACGAAAGGGTGGGAGATCGTCGCGGAACTTGCGCCGCGCTCGGAGGATGTCGTCGTCCGGAAGGACAAATATGATGTGTTTTTAGACACCAATCTCGATACCATTTTGCGCACGCTGGGAGTTGACACGCTTGTCATGTGTGGTGTTCTCACCAATAACTGCGTGCGCGCAACGACCGAAGGCGCGCACTATCGGCGGTACAAAACTATCATCGTTTCCGACTGCTGCGGTGCGACCAGCTATGTGCCGGATTACACGCACGAACAGATACATGACCTGACGCTTCGTGATATGGAAGGAAGAATATATGAATTAAGCGTTGTAAAAGCAGGACAGCTTGCAGCATTACTGACATGACCTATTGTTATCTGAACGGAAAAATTATTCCGGAGAAAAATGCAAAGGTTTCGGTCACTGACATCGGTGTGTTGCGCGGGTACGGGGCGTTTGACGTGATACGGACATACCGCGGGACACCGTTTTTGTTTAACGAACACTTCGCACGAACGGAAAAAGCAGCGCGGGCGCTCGGTGTTCGCATGCCGATCGCAAAGGAAAAACTTCTGCGCGTTATGCTGACGCTGGTGAAAAAGAACGGTTTTTCGGAAGCCGCGATTCGCGTTGTGTTGACGGGCGGACCGGCGATCGGCGGCATCCGGTTTCATAAACATACGCCGACGCTGTATATCCTGGCGACCAAACTGGAATTGCCGCCGCCGCACGCATATACGCACGGCGTGACACTCATGACGCACGAATATCGTCGCGAACATCCCGAGGTGAAAACATTGAACTATTTTGATGCCGTTTCCTTGCAGAAGAAACTCCGTGCCCGCGGCGCGTTTGAGATCCTGTACGTGTGGGAAGGGGATGTGCTTGAAGCGTCCACCAGCAATTTTTTCATATTCCGCGGCGACACGCTTGTCACGCCCAAAGATGGCGTGCTCAAAGGTGTCACACGCAATAAAGTTATCGCGCGTGCGCGGAGGTATTTCCAGGTCAGAGAAAGAGATGTGCCGATGAAAGAAGTCTGGGAAGCTGACGAGGCATTCATTACCGCGACCAATAAGGATGTTGTGCCGGTGACGCGCATTGATGGTACAAAGATAGGGAACGGGAACGTGGGACCCCGGACGCGGCGCATCATGGCGCTGTTCCGGGCGTTCATGGAAACATGCTAAGATACGTATCATGATAGACCTGCATCGTCTTAAAAAAAGCTTTACTCATGCGTTTGCGGGTTTTGACCATGCGCTGCGTACGGAGCAGAATTTTCGTATCATGTTCGGGCTCGTGCTTGTCTCGCTCGTGCTCATACTTGTCAAGCCCATGGCGGGGTGGGAAAAAGTTGCGTTGGTGATCGCCGGAGCGCTGATGCTTGGCGCGGAGCTTTTAAATACCGCCCTTGAGCGCGCGATGAATGTGGTGTTGCCGGCGTCGCTGGAAGAGATCAAAGATCTCAAAGATATGGCCGCCGCCGCCGCGTTGGTGGTTTCGGTGGGGTGGGTGATCACGGTACTTATTGTTTTGTTCTAATATGCGGCAGTTATTCAAGAATGCACGGATGTTTTTTGGCGGGGACTTTTTCCTCGTTCTTTTTTTATACGCTTTATTCGCGCTGGCCTTTGCGAAAATAGCGGACATCGGGAAGCAGTACCACTGGCTGCTGCCGTTCGACGCGCGCGTTTCCGATATTTTTTTTGCGGCGCGCTCCGAGTGGCTTACTCCCATTATGCAGGGCGTCACGCATCTAGGCGATGTGTGGTTTGTCGCTGCGGCACTTGCGAGCGTCATCTTTTTTCTGTTTTTCCTGGGCAAGCGCCAGGAGGGTATTGCGGCGGGAATCGCCGTTTTTGTTGCGTATGTTTCTTCGTTTGTGTTTAAAGACACGCTTGCCCGCCCCCGGCCGGAAGGGCACGAACTGATAGTCCAGGGCGGCTTCAGCTTTCCCTCGGGACACGCCATTGTCGCCCTTGCATTCTACGGTATTTTGGTTTACTTTCTCTGTAAGCATCTTCCCCGAAAGTCCCACAAAGCTCTGGTAGTGGTGTGCGGCGGGCTGGTCATAGGAGGGATTGGCGTGTCCCGCGTGTATCTTGGCGTGCATTGGCCGTCCGATATCCTGGGCGGGTATGTTTTGGGCGGTGTGTGGCTTGCGGCCCTTATCGCCTTGCTGGAAAAGAGAGACAAAAAAATGAATGTGCCGATGTAGCTCAGCTGGCAGAGCAACGCTTTCGTAAAGCGTGGGTCGTCGGTTCGAATCCGACCATCGGCTCCAACTGAACATTAACAAAGGAGGTGTATCATGTCACCTGATCAACAAGAAACGGTGTACTCGCTCAAGGTACTGCTTTGGGTGCTGGGCATGTGCATCGTTGGGGTTGTTGTATCTACTGCGAGTGAAGCTTTTCTTCTTGCATATATGCAACCCCGGTGGATGCTTCATCACGCGGTAAAGGACACGGTAAAGGCTGGATTACTTTCTTTTTTCTTCTTAACACTCATATGGATTATGTGCGCGCTGTTGTTGCGGAGAGTGCAGCGCGCGGTTGATTAGGAAGGAGGGGAGTATATGAAAAAGTTCAGATGGATCGTGGTGGGCATGGGGGTACTCGCGGTATGCTGCTGGGCTGCGCTGTTTGGGTATGTGGAGTATACCGGCGGCAAGACGGACTTTGATGTCGTATTTGCCTTGTTGCAAGCCGCAGGAGTCACATCAGTCCTTTTCGTAGTCGGCATGGTGGTTGTTATGGTGTACTATGTCGTGGCTTTTTTCAGATGGGATGGTTTGCTCCAAAAAGGAGGAGAGAGATGATCACTGTGAAAAACGTGGAAACGGTTGAGGAGCGTCATCAGGCGTACAACATCAGAGAGGTAGTCTTTGAGGACGAAATGAACATTCGCGTGGTTGACGATTTTGACGGCAAAGACGAAGAAGAAAATACCCACCATGTACTTGCGTTTTTTGAAGATCGCGCGGTGGGAACCGCACGATGGAGGCCGTTGCAAGACGGAACCGTAAAGGTAGAGCGGGTTGCGGTTCTTCCGGAGTTTCGCAAACGCGGCATCGGAGAAGCGATCATGCGGTTTGCCGAGGATACTCTCCGAATGGTGAAGTTTCGGATGGTAACCGTCAATGCGCAGGATTATATCAAAGAGTTTTACGAGAAACTGGGGTATGAGCAGGTAGGCCCCTTTTTCAAAGAAGCCGGTATCCTGCATGTTCGCATGACTAAGAACCTTTGATCGGAATATAAGGGGGTTGCATGAAAATTGCAACCCCTTTTGCTTCGTTTGCGGCACGGCTTTTTTTGTGCTATAACGCCGATACGAGGCGAAGGAGAAAGGAGGTGGGGAAACGATGAAGCTCTTTACCATTTTCAAGGGCCGGCACGCGCCGCCGCACAATGCCACCGAGCCAGTCGTAAAACCCGCTGTTGAAAGACCGAGGCACCGTTGCCCGTTCTACAGATTCTCGCCCCTTTTGGATATCATGCGGGATCAGCGTGTGGGGAATCAGTGCGCGATTCTAAGTGATCGGGGCGAACACGGGATGTTCAGCCCATGTAAAATGGAAGTGGATGGGGAAACGCCGGACTGGGAACATTGTTTTCTGGCTGGAGAGTGCCGGCAAGATACGGTTGCACTCCGCATTGGTGAGCGTGTTACCGTCTTTCCGGAAGAATTTCCGCCGGAAGGGGTGCCCTTTGCCGATTGGTATAGGTACGTTATGGACGGCGCGACACAGCGGCCGCCCCCGAGGCCCGACGGATGAATTGTCGGGCCTTTTTTCTTTTTGCTTTTGTATGATAGTATAAAAGACGTATCTAGTATGCAAGACATTGCGGAACAAGTGAAACAAGCGCAGGAGGGCCTTCAGGAACTGAAGGACTGTCTTTGACGTTGTACGCCTTGAAAAAGAAATAGCGGAATTGGAAGCGCGCACGCAGGCGGAAGGGTTTTGGTCCGATCACCGCCATGCCGCCACCGTGACAGCGGAACTGGATGCGAAGAAAAAAGACCGCACAACGCTTGATGACATGGAAGCTGCGGTGGCACAGCTCGCACACGATGCCGAAGCGCTCGCGGGTTTTCCGGAAGAGGAACGCGCGGCGCTCGCAGACGACACTGCACGGCAATGTGCGGCGCTTCTGCGTCAGCTGCGTAAAGAAGTGATGTTTCGCCGTTTTTCGGGGAAGTACGACGCGGCAAACGCCGTGCTTTCCATTTATGCGGGTGCCGGCGGGGCTGACGCGCAGGACTGGGCGTCTATGTTATTACGGATGTATGTGCGGTTTGCCGAAGGCAAGGGGTGGCAATGCGTTGTTTTGCACCAGCATTTTGGCGAGGGGTCGGGTACGGAGGGTCCGGTGACGAAAAACGTGAGCATCGAAGTGCGCGGCAAGTACGCCTACGGCCATTTAAAAAAAGAGATGGGGGTGCATCGACTGGTGCGCGTCTCGCCGTTTTCTGCGGCTAAGCTTCGCCATACGTCGTTCGCATTCGTGGAAGTGATGCCCGAAATAGAAGATACAGGCCATGTGGAGTTGACGGATGACGAATTGGAAATAGAAACATTCCGTTCTTCCGGCCCGGGCGGGCAGAATGTGAACAAGCGCGAAACGGCGGTGCGCGTACGCCACAAGCCGACGGGTATCACAGTCGCATGCCAGAGCGAACGCTCGCAGCAGTCCAACAAGGACCACGCGCTCAAACTTCTTGCATCGCGGCTTGCCGAACAGCTGGAGCGCCAGAAGAAAAAAGAGATCTCGGAGCTGAAAGGCGCGAAGGTGGACATAGAATGGGGTAGCCAGATCCGTTCGTACGTTCTGCATCCGTATCAGCTGGTCAAAGATCACCGCACGGGAGCGGAAACATCCCGCATTAAAGAAGTGCTGCAGGGAGATCTGGATTTATTTATAGAAGCGGAATTGAGTCATGATAAAATTTAACGACGTATCAAAAGCATATAATTCTCATTGTGCGCTGGACTCCGTGACCCTTGCCATCGGGAAAGGGGAATTTGTGTCTATCGTCGGCCAGTCGGGCGCGGGAAAGTCCACGCTGTTGAAACTTCTCATTGCGGAAGAGCGTCCGACCACGGGAACCATTTTTTTAAACGATGAGGACATTACCGCTCTGCCGCATAACGAGCTCCCGTTTTTGCGGCGCAAGATCGGCACTATTTTTCAGGATTTTAAACTTCTACCGCACAAGACCGCATCTGAAAACGTCGCATTCGCGATGGAGGTTGTGGGAAGAGAAAAAAAGGAAATTCAGGAAGACGTCATGAGTATTCTGGAACTGGTGGGGCTTGAGCAAAAAGCAAAACAATTTCCGCATGAGTTGTCGGGCGGCGAACAGCAACGAGTTGCCATTGCCCGCGCCTTAGTGCACCAGCCGGATATTATCATTGCCGACGAGCCGACCGGCAACCTTGACCCCTTGAGCACCTGGGATATCATACGGTTACTGATGAAAATTCATGAACTGGGAACCACGATCATCCTTGCGACGCACGACCGCGAGATCATCAACACACTGAGCAAGCGCGTGATAAGCCTCGACCGGGGCAAAGTGGTCCGGGACGAGCAGAACGGGCGGTATATTTTATAATGTTTACGACGGCACAACGAGTTATAAAGCACGGATTCCAGCATGTATGGAGAAATACATGGCTTTCGGCCGCGACGATTCTGGTGATGGTGCTCGCCTTGTCCATGGTCCTTGGGTTGCTGCTCTTGTCGGTGCTGACCGAGGCGGTCATTGTGAACCTGGAGAACAAAGTGGACGTGTCGGCGTACTTCGTGTCGGGAACCCCGGAAGAAGAGATACAAAGCATTCGGAACGAACTTGCCGCGCGCAGCGATGTGCGAAGCGTGGTGTATGTTTCGGAAAACGAGGCGCTCGAGCGTTTCCGCGAGCGCCACAAGGAAGACCCTATCGTCGCGCAGGTACTGGAAGAACTGGGGGAGAACCCGCTTGAAGCGAGCTTGAACATCAAGGCGAAAGACCCGGAGCAGTTTGCCGCCATCGTCCGGTCCCTGGAAAGCGAGCAATACGCGTCTATCATGAGCAAGGTGAATTTTTATGAGAACCAAAGTGTTATTACGGCGCTCACGTCCGTGACGTCCGCTATCCGCAAGATCGGGTTTTTCTTAAGTGCCGTGCTGTCGGTCATTGCCGTACTCGTGTCGTTCAACACCATTCACATGGCCATTTATACCCTTCGTGAGGAGGTGGGTATCATGAAGCTCGTGGGCGCGACCAACTGGTTTGTGCGCGGGCCGTTCCTTGCGGCGGGGGCGTTTTACGGACTTGCCGCATCCGTTGTGACGATCGCGCTGTTTTATCCCTTTGTGACGCTGGTCGGGCCATATGTCGGAGGTTTTTTCCCCGGGGCCGACCTGCTTGCGTACTATCAGGTGAATTTTTTCCTGCTCTGGCTTATCGTGTTTGTTATCGGCGTGGCGCTCGGGGTCATCGGCAGTTTCGTCGCCATCCGGAAGTATCTCAAAATATAGATATAGCGCCGGTTCAATATTGCATTTTTTCGGTATCGTGATATATTTCACGCGTGCTGTTTGCAATCAACCTTTCACAGGGAGGGTACAGCGATGGCGATTGACGGGATAGACAAGGAAGCCATTGTCGAGCATGGCATGCGTTATTCCATTTCAAGGGAAGGCCAAGAGGTTGCGCGGGGATATCTCTTTATCTTGCGCGATGACCTCAAAGAACCATTCGGGCTCGTGAACGATATTTTTGTTCACGAGAAGTTTCGGGAAGAAAAGGATTTGAAAAAGCAGATAGTGCAGGCCGCGCTCGCCGACGCCCGACGTCACGGATGTCATACAATCATCACCGTCTGCGGATACACGGATGAGGCGGCGCATGACCTGTACTCGGAGTTCAGCTTCAGTCAGACCGGTGATGTGTTTCGTCTGGATTTTAAACCGAAGCACGGCAGAAAGGGGAGTTGACAGAAAGTTTAGAAGGTGCTATACTCCCCGCATACGATCACGGGGAATGAGGCCTTGCGCGCGAGATTAATCCTCGCTTAGGACTCAACGACCAAGTTAGTTAGCATCCTCGTGTAAAAGCGGCTTCCGGGGCCGCAATAATAATCGCGAGGGACACGTCGGTCCCAAGAAGGGGTTGGGCTCACAATGAGTTCAGCCCCTTTCTTCATTTTTTGCAGGTTGCAAAATTGGTTCGTTTTGATTAGAATTCCCCCCATAATGCGGGATCATCTAGTGGTAGGATGCAGCTCTCTGAAAGCTGTCACCTTGGTTCGAATCCAAGTCCCGCAGCAATTAGATTTTGCCACCCCGAGTTTACGAGGGGGTTCGCAAAATCAATTGTCCCGAGCGAGTCCCGTGTTGACGGGACGACGAGGGGCTACGGTTTGAGCTAGGTTCGGACTCCGAGGAACATACAGATATATGAAATTCTTACTCACATCTATATACGCAAATGTCGCCGACGAGTTGCCTAAACTCATTAGCGATAAGCCCGAAAGTGTAACCGTCGCGTTTATTGCGACAGCCGCAGACGTATACGAGGACAAATCCTTCGTTGATATAGATAGAAACAAACTCAAAGAGCAAGGTTTTCAAATTAAAGAAGTAAACCTCAAATCTGCAAATTCTGCAGATTTAGAAAAAGAAATGGCAGATTGCGGTGTGATTTTTGTTGCAGGCGGTAATATCTTTTATTTATTACAAGAAGTGAGAAAAAGTGGCTTTGATACTATTCTCAGCAAACTAGGTCTCGAGGTTATATATGTAGGCTCTAGCGCAGGGTCAGTACTTGTTGGTCCAGATGTTGGTTTGGTCGACACGCTGGATAATCCTTTGGAAGCCCCTGAATTAAAAGACTATACAGGACTGAATCTAATCGATTTTGTAGTTTTGCCTCATTACGGTAAACCAAAATACGAAGAGAAGTATCAAGCAATTATTAAGAAAGCTACTGATCAAGGACTTAAGACGAAGACTCTTGGTGATAGCGAATTTGTAGTTGTGAGGTCATTCCAAGGAGGGTCGAAATGCTAAACTTAAAAACGCCTGAAAATCCTTGTGGGGCTTGATGGAGATTTTCACGAGACCGAGGAGGCTAGCTTTGGAGAGGAAGCGTGAGTTTAGTGGAATGCGAAGAAGTTTGCCACAAGATAAATCTATGTATTTTGTATATCTCGTACAATGTAATGATGGCACGATCTACACCGGCATAACCACGGATGTTCAAAGGAGATTCAGAGAGCATACAGAAGGAAAGGGCGGCCACTATACGAAATCAAGAAAAGC
>JBBTXL010000033.1:0-12135 GCA_038062295.1 Patescibacteria group bacterium | reverse complement strand
AAAACTCTCCACCGGAAAAAACCCGCGCGCCGTTGACGAACACATGGGCAACGCCGCGACTATAACGATACGGATCATGAAATGTGGCGGCATCAGCCATGGTACGGGGATCAAAAACAATAAGGTCGGCGGCATAGCCCTGTGCGCACACGCCCCGCCGCGAAACACCAAAAACATGCGCCGGGGAGCTCGTTGCTTTTGCAACGGCACGCTCAAGCGAAAGAAACTGCGAATCGTCATGCGCATATTTATGCAGAAAACGAGGAAATGCGCCGAATGAGCGCGGATGCGGCAGGTCTGTTTGTGCTGTGCGCGCGCCCCGGTCGTATCCGGCGCCTCCTCCGGCAACGATCGACAACGGATGCGCGATGCCCGCGCGGACATTCGCTTCGTCAAGTGTATGCGCAAAGACAACGATCCGTAAACGCGATGCGGCAAGCAACTCAACAATAACTTCCGCGCCATCAATCCCCAGGTCCTTTGCAAGTTCAGCGACCGTTTTTCCGATATACACTGCGTCCGGTGCGCGGGCGGCAACGGTTATTTTTGCATAGTCTATGGCGTACGCCTGCATGTCTTTCACGATCTGTTTCCGTTCGTGCGCGTGTGACAGGCGGCGGAGCAAAGCTTCGGGGCCGCCTTTTTGCGCCCATGCCGGCAGCAGCAAATGCAATGCAATACTGCTGGACGCGTATGGAAACACGTCAAAGGTCACTGAAAGCCCCCGCCGTTTTGCCTGTTCGATCACGGCAAGCGCCCGCGAAAAATTGCTCCAAAACTTTCTATCGATAACTTTCAGATGCGAGATATGCAGCCGCACCCGTTCTTCTTCCGCCGCGCGCATAACCATGCCAAGCGAATCAAGGAAACGATCCGGCTCATCGCGCAGATGAATACTTGCGACCGTGCCGTGCAGCGCGGCACATTTGAACACGTCGCGCATAACCTTGCTTTCATCGTGCGCCTCATGGAACGGGAATAGTCCGTACGAAATACCGAGCGCGCCATCGGTGAGCGCCTGACTGCACAAGAACCGCGCGATCTCATGTTCTTGCTCGTTCGCCGCGCGATCACTCTCCCGCAGTACGCCCCGTACAACCGTCTGATATCCTGCAAGCGTTCCGAAGTTCAACGGGAGTTTTTTTGCGGACAGCCGGTCCAGGTACTCCCCCATGCGCAACCAGTCCACGTTGATCTGTTGGGGGTCGGTCCATTGCTGTTCTGCGGCCACAACATCACCGGAAACCAGCGGCGCAAGCGAATGCCCGCAGTTCCCCCCAATGATCGTCGTAATGCCTTGGCTTAAAAGACTCTCCTGTCCCGGCTGCGTAAAGAGCGTCAGATATGCGTCGGAGCGGTTCAGCACATCAATAAAGCCGGGCGCGACAACAAGCCCTTTGGCGTCAGTGGTCTCTCGCGCGGGAACACCCTCCAGGATACCGATCTTTTCTATTATGCCATTGGTAACGGCAACATCGGCGCGAAACCGTTCGCGCGCGCCCGTGCCATCCACCACCTGCCCGCCTTTAATGAGGAGGTCGTACATGGTTTTATTATACTATAAAACAAAAAACCAGCGAATGTGCTGTTCTTGAATACTTTTGCAAGGCAGCAACCCTATATATTCCTTTCAAGCACAAATAGCGCGATACCGACAAACGCAAAGACGGCAGAGATGATCCAAAATCGCATCGTGATCTTCGTTTCCGGCCAGCCGATGGCTTCAAAGTGGTGGTGAATAGGGGTTGAAAGAAATATCTTTTTGCCGCGGAGTTTTTTGGAAGTTACCTGCACAATAACCGAAAGCGATTCCAACACGAGGATAAACCCGAATAACGGCAGGAAGAACATGGTATTGGTGAGCATCGCCATGACGCCCAGCGACACCCCCAGCGACATCGCGCCGGTGTCCCCCATGAAAAAGCGTGCGGGGTGGATGTTGAACCACAAAAACGCAAGTAAAGCGCCGACAATGACCGAACAAAAAATGGCAAGCTCCGGTTTGTTTTCCACAACCGCGACAAAAATATAGGCCGCAAAGGCGATCGCCAACACGCCACCCGCAAGCCCATCCAGGCCGTCCGTTTCGTTCACGGAAAAACTCGTGGCAACGATAACAAACAAAAAAATGGGAATGTACCACCACCCGATCTCATAGTCGCCGTAAAACGGCACATGGATGGCGCTCCAGCCGAGCTTGTAGTAAAACCAGTATGCGCCCACCGCGGCAACGGCAGTATAGAGCAACAAGCGGTGTTTCATGTTCAATCCTCCGCCATTCTTTCCTATCTTGAAAATGCCCAGCAGGTCGTCCACCAGACCGATCAGCGCCGCAAGCGCCAGGATGCCCAGCGGCAGGTAGGTCTGTTCCCGCGTAACAAAATTGAGCTGTGCAAATACGCTGTCGGGCGCGAGTTTCGCAAGCGCAAGGAACACAAGGGAAATAAAGAGGACGGTTGCCCACACCAAAATGCCACCCATGGTCGGCGTACCCGCTTTCCCCGCATGCAATTTTGAAAATATCGGCGCACTTTCGGCCGCGCGGATCTGTTTGCCGAGCTTGTATTTGAACAGAATATGGGTCAGTAACGGCGTCCATACCACCGCAACGGCAAACGCAAGCGCCGAAAACCCGAGGATCTTGGTGAGTAAAAAAGGGTCAATCATGCATCGTATGTATCAGCCGCTCCGTTTCCTCCGCACGGTCTGCGGAGCCAAGTACCACTATGATCTCCCCCGAGATCAGCTTGGTGATCATGCACCCGAGCGCCATGGTGGTATATCCCGTTTTCCCTCCCAGTATCAGTGCGTTCCCGGCCTGCACCAGTTCGTTGTTGGAAAGCAGCTGATGTGTGATCCGTGCGTCCGCGGAAAAAACCGTGTCCGACTTTTCGGCAAGGATATCCCAGATCGTCCGATGCGTGAATGAATATGCCGTAAGCCGCGCAAGGTCGGAGGCGGTGCTCACATGTCCGTCCTCGTCCAGCCCGTGCGGATTTACGAAATGCGTATGCGCCATGCCGAGCTCCGCGGCTTTTTCGTTCATCAACGCGACCAGGTCCATGCCGCGCCCAGCAAACACATCCGCAAAAGCAGCGGCGGCATCGTTACTCGAAACAATGAGCATGATCTTCAGAAGGTCGCGCGCGACGATTGTTTCACCCGCGCGCACGTTGCCCGCAACGCCATCGGTTACCACCGCGGCAGCACTCACCGCAATAACATCGTCCAGCGACATATGCTCAAGCACGATAACGGCCGTCATGAGTTTGGTAAGACTAGCGATCGGGAGCTCCGCATCGCTGTTTTTTTCGTATAAGGATCGTGCACCGGTTTCGTCCGTAATCGCAATCGCGCGCGCGGAAAAGTGCTCATCCGGCCCGATCAATGCACTCCTGTCACCACCCGCGGGAGCCGTTTCCACCGTTTCTAAAACTTCGGGAACCTCGGTCGCAACATCTTCCGTCGGCTGTTGCGGTGAAATACTGTCACCTTCCCCCCGCGATACAACACCGGAAAGACCGGCGGATGGAACCAACGCGACGGCAGCCATGTCACTTTCCTGTGCTGGCACAAAGAACACATGGTGATATAAAAAAACACCGAACACGAGCGCACCCATGAGCGTTCCTATAATGCGCGCCCGTGCGATCGCGGCCGCGTCGGCATTGCGCACCCATTCACGAATTGTTTTGAAGCGCTGCATGGTTCGGCAAGTCGTTGACCCGTTCCACTCCCAGTTTCTTTAAAAAATCAAGCGTCGTCCGATACCGGTCGCCTGCCTGCGCTGGCAGGCCGGCACTCGGTGATCCGGATGAGGTGCGTTCGATCAGGCCGCGCATCAAGAGACTCCGGAGAGAAAAAATGGAATTGACGCCCCGTAGTTCGTCGATCTCGCGCTTCGTGATGGGCTCGCGGTACGCAATACACGCAAGCGTTTCAAGTGTCGCGGGAGTCAACTCTTCGTCCAGCCGCGACGTAACCAGCTCTGCGACCAGCTCCGCGTACTCCGGCGCGCTCACCAGCTGCACGCGGCCATCCTTGGCAAGAACACGCACACCGCGCTCCGCATGATCGCGCGTTAATGCGGCAATGCCGTCCTCGAGCTCCTGATCGGAAACATCTCCCAGCAACCGTTTGAGCGTCCGCATACTCATCTCCTCGCCAGAAACGAACAGCAACGCTTCGATTGTATACTTGATATCTTTCATGGATTATGCAGTCGCGCCTATTATAACTTAACCAGGGTTATATCGCCAAATGTTTCCTGCTGATGAACGGTCATAAACTTCTGCCGTACCAGTTCGAGAACGGCAAGGAACGAAAGGATGCGGTGTGTTTTTGAATCGTCGCCGGCGAGCGCGCGAAAACTTGCCGCGGCTCCCTGTTCGATACGCGAACGGATATCGGCGATCTTTTCTTCAAAAGAAATGACCGGGTCGATACGCTGCTCCTCGCGCGGCGCATCTTTTTCTGCAGTGCGCGTGGCGCACAGCATCCCGAACACTTCCGCAAGCGTTTCCCCGGTAACGCCTTCGGGCGGCGCAAATACGCGGATGTTCCGCAATCCCGACGGACGATGATACAACATGCGCCGCGTGCGCTCAAGCGTTCCCAACACACGCGCCTGTGCGCGTATCTCGCGATAGAGCGCAAGCTTGTCTTTCAGTTCCGTGATCTCCTGTTCCTCCTCCGCAGTCACGGCAAAGAACGGCAGCAGTGTACGCGACTTTATCAAGATCAGCTTCGCCGCGATCACCAAAAAATCGGCAAGATACCCCGGGTCTTTCTCCTGAAAATGCTCGGTATACTCAAGAAACTGGCCTGTCACTTCGGCAAGGGAGATATCGGAAATATCCAGTTTATCCTTTTCTATCAGGTCAAGCAGTAACTCAAGGGGTCCCTCAAATGTTTTCAGTTGTACGGTATACATTGATTATGGACAAAAAGTGTTGTATCGTACAGGCGATGAAACCGGTCTATTCCTTTGCCCGTTTGATACTCGTTGCGGGAGACATTGCGCTGTTGTATGCGGCGCTGTGGCTTGCGCTGTTTATCCGTTATGGCGCGGTATCCGAAGCGATATGGCATGACCACCTATTCCCCTTCACCATTACCTTCCTGTTGTGGCTCGTGATATTCCGCATCGCGGGATTATATGACCGAAAAGCGCCCCGCAACGGATACCGCTTTGTGACGCTACTGACGAAAGCGATGCTTTCGTGTGTTCTCGCGGCAGTCATGGTGTTCTACCTTGTCCCATCGTTCGGGATTACGCCAAAAACAAATCTCGTGTTAACGGCGATTATTTTCTCCGCGCTCTTTTGGGTGTGGCGGCATGGGTACAACCGCTTTGTCAGCTCACGCCATTTGCTGCATCATATCATGTTCGTCGGGAGCAATAAAGAGACCGAGGAGATCATGGCGCTATTTGCGGCACACCCGCAGCTTGGGTATAAAACAGCGGGGGTGTGCACGCCCGCGGACGCGCCGCGACTGAAAGATGTTGCGCGGGAATGGCGTGTTGACGCGGTTGTCTATACCAAAAGCGGGAGTCCCACGGAAGCAGAAGCAATGTCACGCGCGCTCTACGAGCTCATACCGCTTAGCATATCCGTATACGACCTTCCGAAATTTTATGAACTGGTCATGAAAAAGGTCCTGGTATCCGTCATCGGAGAAACATGGTTCCTGGAAAACCTCATTGCTGCGGGAAAAAGCGGATACGAAGCCGCCAAACGCTTGTTCGACATTCTGGTCGCGGTGACCCTGGGTACCGCGACCCTTATGCTCTTTCCCCTCGTCTCGCTTGCCGTTGCGTTTGACAGTAGCGGCCCCGTCCTGTATCGCCAGCGACGCGTCGGTAAGAACGGAAGAATATTTCGTGTTGTAAAATTCCGCACCATGATAACAAATGCCGAACAGGCTGGGATCGCCTGGACGACGCAGGAGGATAACCGCGTCACGCGCGTTGGCGGCATCCTGCGTAAACTTCGCATAGACGAGCTCCCGCAACTGTGGAATGTCCTAGTGGGAGACATGAGTCTCATCGGCCCGCGGCCGGAACGGCCGGAATTCGTGGAAACGCTTGAAAAGGAAATACCGCATTACCCCATGCGGCATTTGGTGAAACCCGGGCTCACCGGCTGGGCACAGGTAAACGATCCGCACGGCGGCGCATCGGTGAAAGACAGCACGGAAAAACTGCAGTATGATCTGTACTACATCAAGAACCGCGACGCTATTGTAGACTTAGACATCCTCCTGCGCACCGCCCGCGTCGTCCTCTCCCGCGAGGGGCACTAGGTATGGGGTTTTATTGACAAAAGAGTAAGGAAGAAATATGCTCAAAAAGCTTATTTCTTGAGACTGGAAAATAGATCTTTAAAAAAAGGAGGTAATCATGGTTAAGCTCCAGGTGCATATTGGCGAGGGGGCATTACTTGAGACAGCACAACGCATATGTGAGCAGATCAAAGACAAATCCGAGCATCCTCTGACCGTTGGTCTCATAAGATATGAGGGTTGCGATGGGTATCGATATGCAATTTACGGGATTACTATGCTTGTTCCAGGATATCGGTTCGGGATCATGCCCTTCACACGACATTATCCCCTGCTCGGCATCCGTTTGGGTACTCATCCAAGGAATCCCGACCAGAAAATTATCTGTACGGTCTATCACCGCGCGATTTTAGAAATCGCGAAAAGGGAAATCAAGAAATGCGCAGAAACTGCGCATAAATGCACGATTGAGATCAAACTCGAAGATTAAACAAAACAAAAGCCGTGCAAAGCATGGCTTTTGTCTTTTTTGGTTAGAGATATGCTATGCATCTTGCGGCCCAAGCGGCGTGTAGCCGGTGCCGGCGGGGATGAGCTTGCCGATAATAACGTTCTCTTTGAGCCCTTTGAGCGTATCCACCTTTGCCGTCACGGCGGCGTTGATGAGGACTTTTGTCGTCTCCTGGAACGATGCCGCCGAGAGGAATGAGTCGGTCGTGAGCGCCACACGCGTGATACCGAGCAGGATCTGCGATGCGGTTGCCTTCTTCTGCCCTTCGGCGCCTTCTTTGTTTGCCAGCTTGAACGCATCCTTATCCACCACATCGCCGCGAATAAGCCGCGTGTCCCCTGAATCCTTCACGCGCACACGCGAAAACATTTTTCGCACAATGACTTCAATGTGTTTATCCGAAATAGACGCACCTTCCGAAATATAGATCTTCTGAACTTCCGCGATAATATAGTGCTCCGCGACGCGGTTGCCGGAAACGGAGAGTACTTCTTCAAGGTCCAGATGCCCCTCGCACAGCTGCATGCCCTTCGTGATGGCAGCACCCTTCTGGACCAGCAAGGCGGTAAACGGTGGGATGAGATAGTCTTTGTATTCCGTTTTCGCCTTATCGCCTTCTTCGGGAGTAATTTCCACTTTCAGGGTTTTGCCTTTTTCATCCGCCGTAATATCAACCACCGTGCCGTTCACATCCGCCATCACCGCCTTCCCTTTCGGCGCGCGCGCCTCAAAAATTTCCTCCACGCGCGGCAACCCCAGCGTGATGTCGCCACCGCCCGCAACGCCACCAACATGGAACGTCCGCATGGTAAGCTGCGTTCCCGGCTCGCCGATGGCTTGGGCCGCCACCACCCCCACCGGCGACCCCATCCGCACGATCGTATTATTTCCCAGATCATATCCGTAGCATTTCTGGCATACGCCGCCCGACGTTTTGCATGACAACACCGAGCGCACTTTGAGCGACTCAAGATTCAGCTCATCGATGCGTTTTGCAAGCGCCTTCGTGACGATGCCGCCTGCGGCAACAACGGTTTCTTTTCCTACAACGATCTCTTCGGTCACAAAGCGACCGAAGACTCGCGACGCAAAATTCTGTCCGATGGCTTGGGACTCAAAACGCGCCAGTTCAATGCCTTTGGTGTCACCGCAATCCTCCTCTTTCACAATAACATCCTGCGCGACATCCACGAGCTTGCGCGTCAAATATCCCGCGGACGCCGTGCGGAGCGCGGTATCGGCGGTTCCTTTGCGCGCGCCGTGTGTGGAAATAAAGTATTCCAAAATATCCAATCCTTCTTTATACGACTTCTTGATCGGCAGTTCGATGATCTCGCTGGACGGGTTCACTACGGGTCCTTTCATGCCCGCCATTTGCACGAGCTGCGCCTCCGAACCGCGCGCGCGGGAATGCAGGATGGAATATACCGAACCGTATTTTTCGAGCGACCCGGGAACTGTTTTTGCGATCTCCGATTTTGTCTTGTTCCACACCTGCACCACCCGGATGTACCGTTCATCGTCGGTTAACATCCCGCCCTGATACTGCTCGTTAATTTTCAACACTTCCACCTCGGCGCGCTCCATCAGCGCTGCTTTTTCCTTGGGGACGAACAGGTCGCTCATGCCCCAGGAAATACCCGATTTCGACGCGTATTCAAAACCAAGTTTCTTCATGATATCCAACACTTCAACCGTAATGGCAGCGCCATGCGTATCAATAATATCGGCAACCAGCGCTTCCAGATCTTTTTTGTTCAACTCCTTGTTAACGAACGGAAGATGCACGCGCGAAAGCGCCCAGTTGAAAATGATCCGGCCGGCTGATGTTTCAAGATACTCCCCTGTGGCGGTGTCGTCGCTCCGCACATAAACCCGTATCCGCGCATTAATGTCTATGAACCCAAAGTCGTATGCGAGCACCGCTTCGTTTTTTGAAGAGAACACCTTCCCTTCTCCGCGCGCGCCGTCCTGGATCGCCGTCAAGAAGTAACACCCCAGCACAATGTCCTGCGTGGGATTTACGATCGGCTCGCCGTTGGCAGGCTTTAACAAATTCCGCGACGACAGCATCAGTTCATCCGCCTCTTTCTGCGCTTCTTCCGTAATGGGCAAATGCACCGCCATCTGGTCGCCGTCAAAGTCGGCGTTGAACGCCGCACACACGAGCGGATGGATGCGAATCGCCATACCTTCAATAAGGATCGGTTTGAACGCCTGAATGCCGAGACGGTGCAGCGTCGGCGCCCGGTTCAATAGGACGCGCTTGTTCTGAATAACCTCTTCCAAAATAGCCCATACGTCGTCCCGCGCCTCTTCTATCAAATGCCCCGCGCCGCGGATATTATGCGAAAGCCCGCGCTCGATGATCTTATTGATCACGAACGGCTTGAACAGTTCAAGCGCCATTTTTTTCGGCAGACCGCATTCATCCAGCTTCAGCTCCGGCCCCACCACGATGACCGAACGGCCGGAATAATCCACGCGCTTCCCCAGGAGGTTTTGGCGAAAACGGCCGGTCTTTCCTTTGAGCATGTCCGCGAGCGACTTGAGCTGGCGCTTCTGGCCGGTTGCGGCCATTGCCGCGGCACCCTTGCGCGCGGAGTTGTCGATGAGCGCATCCACGGACTCCTGCAGCATGCGTTTCTCGTTGCGCGTGATGACCTCGGGAGCGTTGAGCTCCATCAGTTTTTTCAAACGGTTGTTGCGGTTGATGATACGGCGGTACAGGTCGTTGAGGTCACTGGACGCGAACCGCCCGCCGTCCAGCTGCACCATGGGGCGCAGATCGGGCGGGAGGATCGGCAATATGGTCAAAAACATCCATCCCGGTTTGACGCCAGACTGCAAGAACCCCTTGACCAGCTTGTACCGCTTCAACGCCTTGACCTTTGCCGCTGCCTGCGTACTTTTTTTGAGATCTTCCTCCAGTTCGCGCTCAAGCTCCACCAGGTTCATTCCTTCAACAAGGTTTTTCACCGCGTCCGCGCCCGTCCCCGCGCGGAATATCTCTCCGTATTTCAGA
The DNA here is from genome assembly GCA_038062295.1 of Patescibacteria group bacterium. Lineage (GTDB taxonomy): Bacteria > Patescibacteriota > Minisyncoccia > GWC2-36-17 > WO2-46-25 > JBBTXL01. The sequence goes on along the minus strand of JBBTXL010000033.1, from coordinate 2,314 downwards.
CTCAGATCATAGTATTCGTTTTCGGTGAGCACGCGCATGGGCGCCAGATTTTCCAGTTCGCTCTTCGCCGCGGTGTATGCGGATTTCAACTGCTCTTTCTTTTTCACGTCGCTCTCCTGCTTGACCTTCACCGCATAACTTTTCGAAAGCTCATCAAGCTTTTCCTTTTTCAGCTCTTCGTGCACCGAAACGATCACATACGCGGCAAAATATACCACCTCTTCCAGCTGGTTGGCCGGGATGTCAAGCAGCGTCCCGATCTTTGACGGACCCCCCCGCAAGAACCAGATATGCGTCACCGGCACGGCAAGCTTGATATGCCCCATGCGCTCTCTGCGCACCACGGAACGCGTCACTTCAACGCCGCACTTGTCGCACACGATGCCTTTGTAGCGGATACGTTTATACTTTCCGCAGTAACACTCCCAGTCTTTTTCGGGGCCGAAAATTTTCTCGCAGAACAACCCGTCCTTTTCCGCGCGTTGTGTGCGGTAGTTGATGGTTTCCGATTTCGTAACCTCGCCATGCGACCACGACAAGATCTCATCGGGCGAAGCAAGCTTGAGAGTAATGGATTTAAAATCTGATACTTTAAATGACATAGGTGTGCGTGTTATTCGTCAAGACCGGCCGGTGCGGACGGTTCCTCCGCGTTGTCGAACTCCACCGAAAGACCAAGCGACTTGAGTTCGTTGACCAGCACGTGGAACGATGCCGGAATGTTCGGACTCTTAATCTTTTCTCCCCGAATGATGGAGTCGTACGCCGCCGTTCTTCCAAGCACGTCGTCCGACTTTATCGTCAACATTTCCTGCAGAGTATATGCGGCGCCATATCCTTCGAGCGCCCATACTTCCATTTCACCAAGCCGCTGTCCGCCAAACTGCGCCTTGCCCCCGAGCGGCTGCTGGGTAATGAGCGAGTACGGCCCGATAGACCGCATGTGGATCTTATCTTCCACCAAGTGGTTCAGCTTCATCATGTAAATAACACCCACCGTCACCGGACGGCTGAATTTTTCCCCCGTTCTGCCGTCATACAGGTCCACTTTGCCGGTTTCGGGAATGCCCGCCGCAACAAGCTCATCCTTGATATGTTGTTCCGTGGCGCTTGCCAACGCCGGCGTGATCGCTTGGTATCCCAGTATCTGTGCCGCCCACCCCAGATGCGTTTCCATGATCTGGCCGATGTTCATACGTGACGCGATACCCAAGGGGTTCAAAATAATATCCACGGGCGTCCCATCGGCCAAGTACGGCATGTTTTCAACCGGCAGGATTTTTGCAATAACGCCTTTATTACCGTGGCGTCCGGCAAGCTTGTCGCCCACAGAGATCTTGCGCAGCTCCGCGACCTCAACGCGAATGCTTTTGATAACGCCCGATGGCAGTTTGTCGCCGCGGTCACGCGAAAATATCTTAACACCAACAACCTTGCCGCGCTTGCCGTGCGGCAGACGTAGGGACGTGTCTTTCACTTCGCGCGCATGTTCGCCGAAAATAGCGCGCAGCAGGCGCTCTTCAGGCGTCAGGTCGGCTTCTCCTTTGGGAGAGATCTTACCCACCAAAATATCGTTTGAGTTCACTTCGGCGCCGATCCGCACCACGCCATCCTCATCCAGATCTTTCAAGCGGTCCTCGCCGACATTCGGAATGTCATAGGTGGTGATCTCGGGGCCCAGCTTCGTGTCGCGCACATCAACGGAAAAATCCTCAATATGGATAGAGGTATACCGGTCGTCCTGCACCAGCCGCTCCGAAAGAATGATCGCATCTTCAAAATTGTTTCCGGAGAATGAAAGGAATGCGACCAGCAAATTCTGCCCCAGCGCCATCTGGCCGTGGTCGGTCGCGCCGCCGTCGGCAAGTACATCGCCTTTTTTTACCTTGGCGCGCCGCTCAACGACCGGCTTTTGGGAAATGGCCGAATACTGGTTGGAACGGATGAACGAATGCAACGGATAGGTTATCTCTTCTTTGCCTTTGGCGGCGGCAACCGTCACATGGTCGGCATCAACTTCCACCACCTCGCCGTCTTCCTCGGCAACCACCACCTGGCCGGAGTCCAGCGCCGCTTTCCGCTCAATACCGGTCGCCACCAACGGCGCCTCCTGGCGAATGCACGGCACCGCCTGGCGCTGCATATTCGAACCCATCAGCGCGCGGTTTGCGTCATCATGTTCCAAAAACGGGATAAAGCTTGTCGCAATGGAAACGAACTGGTTGGGCGCAACATCCACAAAATCGATCTGTTCTACTCCTATCGTTCCCGGCTTCCCTTTGATGCGCGCACTGACGTCCTTCTCCAATATTTT
>JBBTXL010000032.1:0-8474 GCA_038062295.1 Patescibacteria group bacterium | reverse complement strand
TGCGGTCCGTGACGGATACGAGCATGATATTCATGATGCCGATGCCGCCCACAACAAGCGAAATGGCCGCGACAGACACCAAAAAGAGCGTCAGAATATCCGTAACGGTTCCGAGGCGCGCCGCAAGGTCCGCCTGGGTTTCCACAAAGAAATCGTCTTTGTCGGGGTCCGGAATGTTGTGCGTCGCGCGGAGCGTTGCCTCGATATCCCGGACGGTTTGTGCAACGGCTTGTTCGGACGATGCTTCAATGATAAAGCGGTGAAAATATTTTATGCCAAAGACATATTGCTGTGCCGTCGTGTAGGGGATCATTGCAACCTCGTCAAAGTTGAAAAAGGAAACTTGTCCCTTTTTCGGCAGGACGCCGATAACGCGAAAGCTTCTGTTCTTTATTTTTATCTTTTCCCCGATAGCAGAGCGGTCCCCGAACAATTCACTTTTCACTTTCGACCCGATCACCACGACGTCGGCCCGTCCCCGCACGTCTTCATCCGAAAAGAACACGCCCTCGGACGGCGCAAGGTCAAAGATCTTTGCGATAAGGCCGGTTGCCCCGAAAATGGTCAGCCGGTATGTTTCACCCTCATAGACGCCGGTGTCGCCGCCAAAAACGATAGGCATGACGGTATCAAGCGTGGGGACATTTTCTTTTCGTTCAAGCGCGCCAAGGTCACGTTCTTTCAGCGAGTCGGAAAAAGTTTGCGCCGCGTCACTCGGTCCCGTCGGCTCCCGGCCGGGGATAACCACAATGGTCTTTGACCCCATGCCCTGGATCTGGCCCAAAATAAGGTCTTGCGCGCCGGCTCCGAGCGACATGATGAGAATGATGGCGGTAATGCCGATGACAATGCCAAGTACGGTCAGCGCCGAGCGCGACTTGTGCGTGCCCAATCCTTTCAGTGCCGTCATTAAGCTGTGGCGAAGCGTCATGGTGGTTATTTTATAAATCCGTCCGCTGTTGTGCGTCGCGCGACTTGTTCATCGCTTTCTATTGTGCCGTCCAGGAGCCGAATGATACGCTGCGCGTTTTCGGCGGTGTATGTTTCATGGGTGATGAGAATAACGGTGTGTTTTTCCTTCTCATTGAGCTTCCGTAAGATCTCCATAACGACGGCACCTGACTTTGAATCAAGGTTGCCCGTCGGTTCATCGGCAAAAATAACCTGTGGGTTGTTGACAAGCGCCCGCGCAATGGCAGCGCGCTGTTTCTCCCCGCCCGAGAGCCGCGCGGCTTCGTGGTGGGTGCGATGCGACAAGCCAACGGCGTCAATGGCTGTTGTAGCGATGTCGTTCCATTTCCGTTCCGGGACGCGCGAATACAGTAAAGGAAGTTTCACATTTTCAAGTACCGATACGCGGGGCAACAGGTTGAACGCTTGAAACACAAAACCCATTTTTTCGTTGCGTACGCGCGCAATCTCGTCGGGCGTGTGGTCGCTCATCGCTTTGCCGTCAAAACGGTAGGTACCCGCGGTCGCGGCTTCCAAAAAACCAAGAACATGCAGGAGCGTTGATTTTCCGGAACCGGATGGTCCCATGATCGCAACGAAGTCCCCGCGCTCGATCGTGAAAGAAACCCCGCGAAGCGCCGGGGTTTCAATGTCATCGTGATAGTATGTTTTTTCAAGCCGCTCAACGGCGATCAGCGGGGTCATTGCTCTGAAATACTCACAATAATGACATCACCTTCCGTAATGCCGCTGGTGATCTCAATAGACCCGTCGGTTCCGATGATACCCGTGGTCACCGTGCTCTCGCGCACAGTACCGTCCGGCTCAAGGATTTTCATCATTTTATGTGCGTCACTTACATTCACGGCACGTTGCGGCACCGCGATGGCGTTCTCGCGACGGTTGGTCACAATGTCCACGTTCGCCGTCATGCCGGATTTAATGCGCCCGTCGTTATCGGCGAGCGAAAGGGTTGTTTTGTATGTAGAAACACCCTCCACCACCGTTTCGGCAGGATCCACGGCGGCGACCCGCGCGGAAAATACAACATCGTTGCCGTACGCGTCAAGCGTTACCCGCGCTTCGTTCCCAACCGTTATTTTTGCGATGTCGGCTTCCGGAATAAACGCTTCTATTTCGAAATTCGCAACCGAGATAACGGAAATCACCACAGCATTCGCTCCAACGATCTCTCCCACTTTTGCGTCTTGCCGCGTCACAGTCCCCGCAATCGGCGAGAAAAGGACAAGTTTCGCGAGCTGCGCACGAAAGTTCTGTGCGCTGGCGTGCGCCTGTACGACCTGCGCCTCCTGCGCGGCGAGTTCTTCCGGTGTCGCGCCCGCAACGGCAAGGGCATATGCATCCTTTGCTTCTTCAAGAGCGTTTTGAGCGGCATTTACATTTGCCTGTGCCGCCGCGACGCTGGCATTATTCGTCGCTGTTTGCGTCGCGATTGCCTGTTGTTTCCCTGCAACCGCGCTTATCTCGGCGTTTACATTCGTTTTTTCGGCGTTTAAGTTCGTTGTTTCGGTTGTTGTGAGAGAAGAGATGACCGGCACGGCGTCAAGCGCTTCTTTGGTCTTGGCAAGCGCCGCCGCAGTTTCGGCAAGCGCCTGTTCGATATCCTTCTCTTCCTGGGAAGCCTGTGCCTTGGCAACGGTCGCTTTCGCGCCCCCTGACAGTTGGCTTATGTAGGTATTGGTCGCCTTGCCGGCACCCGGAGCTCCCAAAAGCGTAAGAACCGCCACCGCTTTCTTATCCGCGATCTGAATGCTTTGCTGGTCATAGCCGGAAAAATGCGCGTTTTGTATGTCAGTGATAACAAACAGCGCATGCGTGGCGACGCTTATCGATTTTTCCGCAGTGGTGATGGCGGCATTGTAATCTTCATCAAGATCGGCACTCGCTTTTTGCTCTGTTTTGTCAAGCGTGGCGATGGCGTCCGTCAGTACGCGCTCCGCGGTGATAACCTTTGTTTCTTTGATACGCAGTTCTTCCGCGCGCATTCCGCGTTTCAATTCATTCAGCTTTGCCTGCTGGGTTAGAAGCGCCGCTTCGCTTTCCGCAAGTTGCGCGGCAACGTCGGCGCTGGCAAGCGCCGCAAGCTGCTGTCCGGCAATTACTTTGTCGCCGACCCGCGTGGATACGCTTGCTACTCTGCCGCTCTTTTCAAACGCAAGGTCAACCGCCTCCGATGGTGTCACGGTACCCGTAACGCTTACCTCCTGTACCACAGCCTGCACCGTCGCCGTGATGGTTTCGTATTCGGGCGCACGGTCGCTGTTTGCGTACCATATGCCGCCGATAACAACGATGGCGCCGACAGCAATCCACAATAACTTTTTTCGCATGAGATTTTTCATGGTTGGCATCATAGCATACCTCCCCGGGAAATACTATCCGCGCGTACTGCTTGTTTTCTCTTGCGTAACAGCAGATAGAACACGACGGCAAGGAGAATATAGTCGGGAATAAGAAACCACGGCGTACCCCAGGAAAACCCGTCGAATTTCCAGGTGAACAATGGCCAAAACACGGGGGTGGGGAAAAATTGGTACGAGTGTGTGGGAATGTCGGCAAGGATGTGCAAAAGCCAGCCGCCCAGTTCCCACACGGGGCGGCGGAGAACAAACCACACGATGCCAAACACCAGCGCGAAGATGACCAAGCTGTGACTCCAGTTATAGAGCATAGATGCCAGCTGGAGCATCGGCAGGCCGTCGGGTGGCGCCGGTTCCGCGGCGTGCGGGTCGGGGAACGCGTTTCGGTCGAGTGTTCCTGTCAGGACGCCCGAAAGTATCCAGAGTGTCGGTATGGTGAATGCGAACAGGTCCGGAAAAAGTCCCCACCAGCCGGCAACCCACGGGTTTATTTTCAGTCCAATCTTTTTCTTAAGCGCGAGTGCTCCCGCGCCCGCCCACAGGCCATGCGAAAAAATATCCATAACGGTATTGTAGTATACTTACGCAAACTGCGCGACAATGATAGCGGAAAGGATGATGAAGAATGCGATTATTTTCTTCCGATGCATCTGCTCTTTCAAAAAGAAGAACGCCGCAAAATATACCAAGAACGGTTGGAGGGCAAAAATGAGCATGGTGTATATGACGCCAAAGTTTTGGTAGCTGAAGTAATACAGCGTAATGGAGATGGCGGTCAGGAAAGACGTGAGTGCCATGAACGGCCATGCCTTTCCCGGCACCTGCCGTATATGTCTGAAAAGATACGGGGTAAGCAATACGGTGGCTATTCCATAGGTGACCAACAGCAGGGCGACGGGGTGCCACACGGCAAGCAGTTCTTTTGTCGCGATAGCGGAAAACGGCGCGAGCGTCACGATCCATAAAAGATACGGGAGCGTTCGCCGCGCGACACGGAAATGGTGGTGTTCCCAGTGCGACCACACGACCGCCGCAGATGCCACGAGCGCAAGCAGGAGGATGAGAACGCCTTTCTCGTCAGGAAATATCAGTTTTGCGTACAGCACCGCGGGAATACCAAAGAGCAGGTCCACCGTTTGCATCTCGTTGAGGTGGTCGTTTTTCAGCGCACGATAGTACAGGAGATTTGTTCCTAAAGCGACACATACGGCAAGCGCAAGGAGGAGTAACAACTTGCCGGTAAACATGTCATCGGTAAGCGGCGGGCGGATAATAAAAAAGAGCGCAAGCAGGGCGCACAAAAATAATGGGAATCCCGCACCGATGTATGCCTGGTAGTGCATCCGGTGCATGGAAAGGATGAATTTGTCCAGCGTCAGCGATGCGGCTTCAAGCACCGCGGCTATAACAGGAAAAAGGGGATTCATGTGTTTATCATACCGTGAAAACTGGGGAACGGAAAGTAAGGAATAGCAAAAAAGACTAAAAAATGGCTTTAATAAACGACTTTTTACGATATTCCGGCAGGGTACTTGACAAGAATATATTTATGCTGTATAATGCCGTCATACGATAGATTCTGACGAACCTTTGAAAATTGCAGTTGGTAAAGTCTTTGAGGAGAGATTTTATCCCATTTATACATGACGCAGGTATTCTAAGCGGCATGGGGATATTTTATTTCCTCATGCCGCTTTTGATTTCCGCAGAGCGGAAATCATCCCGAGCTTGCCGAGGGATCACCTTTATGGGCAGAGTAATGGAGGAGAAAAAGTTTTGCTGCGAGGCGCAAATCTTTTTACCCTCCGGCCGTTCTTCTCCATTACTCTTTCCATCGCATTGGGCGGTCGGAAAGCAGCTCTTTGAAAGGAGAAAAAGATGGAAATTGTAAATTTCATTACAGGATTGCCGTGGTGGATCCTATTGGCGGCAGTTCTTTGTGGAGTTACAGTTGTTCTTTCTTCCATATATGATGCCGTTGGAATACTGATGGCACCATTTACATTTGTTGTCGGATTTTTATTTTGCATATGCGCAATCGAGTTTATTCAATTTGCGTTTATTGCAATAATCCGCTGATGTTCGGAAATGAGTTTTCGGAAGTTTCTCAAACAAAAACTTCCACTCTTTTTTGAGCTTATCAGTAATTGTGTTGGTAAGTTCAAAGTGAGAGTTCATTCAAAACAATCGAGAGGAGGTGATTGCATGACTATCCAGGCGAAAGTTGCCGCCTTGATCGCTGCCTTAGCACCAGCCGCGATTGTGGAACTGACTGGCGTTTATTTGAATAATGCCACGATGTTCTGGATCGGAATTGGCATGGCGATGATAGCGTGTACGCTGTTCATCGCCGCCATGCTCCCGCAGTTTGTGTGGGACGTTGTTGCCCAGTATCGGGAACAACGTTAACCGGTCAGGCGAACTGCCACCTCAAGGGTGGCCGGGTCGCTGAAACATCAGCGTCCTGGGAACGGAAAAATGAGTGGGCAAGAAAATCTTGCCCCCTTTCTCAAGCTTGTCATTCCTTTTGAATGATGAGCTAGAGTTTGGGCAGTTCTTTCAAACAAACGCCGCTTCGAATTCTGCGGTGCGGCCGTCAAATTAGTTGATGGCTTTGACTGCGGGATACGGGCAAAAGCTTTGCCCGTTAGGCCAGAAGCTACGGCTGTGGAGGTACAGCCAATATATCAAAAGGCAGGATTTCGCACTGCGAAGCCAGCCATACCTCCTCTTTTCCGAGCTCATCGTTTGGCTTGCCCTGAGCAAAGTCGAAGGGTGAGTTCAGAAGAAGGGAAGTTCTTTCAAAAACCAAGAGGAGGTGATTACGTGAAAATCATCAATTCTTTGTCGCTCAACATGGTGGTGGAGTATCCAGCCACCATATATATTGAGGAGATTGGGATTGACCAAGCGAGGAAGCTCGCGGCGGGCGCAGAATCCGCCGTCGGGCATACTGACACCGCTGCGGTTTTTTCCGCGGTGCTCGGCGTCCCGGTTGCGCCCAACCGGGTTACCATCTCCCTGAAAAGGGGGGAGGAAATCCTAGTGGGACAGTACCGAGGCCCGCGCTTGCCGGAAGGATGCAAAACCCTTCCGGAAGGAGCCGCAATTCAATGGCTCCTTGCCAAGATCAACTAACTTTTGGGGAGTTGTTCGCAAAACATCGCGCACAATTTCCCCTCTTTCTTGAACGCACGAATTTGGTCGCGCGTTCAAGCCAAGAGCACATTCAAAAGGGGGTGATGAAGCATGGAAGTGCCACGAACGCTTCGCCTACGCGGGCAAAAGGCACTTGTCGAAAGCTGTGATAGATATGTTTACTGCAGCTTTCGCCGATGCCAAAAATCGATCCGCAAGGGAGTGTTACACCTTGTGGTGAGGAATCGCAAAGGCGAGGTGAAGGGGAGATTTTGCAATGTTTCCTGCCAGGAAGGGAAACTGCGCGAAATTCTCTCCACGCGCACCTTGCGGAGAGTATAACTATTTGTGGGAGAATGTCGCTATGACATCTCTCCCACCTTTTCTTGAGCGCGTGAAATCGGTCATGCGTTCAAGGTGAAGACAAGCACATTCAAAATTTCCCGTTTCCCGACGGCAAAAATATCGGGCAAGGAGGAAGCACATGAAAGGATTCATTAATTTTCTTACAGTGGCTGGCATCTTGCTGGTTGTCGGGCTTTTGTTTTTCGGTGTTGCGGTCACTGGTGTGAAGCCCGATGCTGGGTACGAAGCGGTGTTGATCGAAAAACCCATGATCTTCGGTCATGGGGGAGTCGATCCCGTCCCGGTCAAAACGGGGCGGCAGTATGTGATGTGGACGACTTACATAACATACGTCAATATGCAACCGCAGCAGCATCCGATCCACTTTGAGGACTTCATGTCTTCGGAGGGTGTACCGCTTGATTTCGATGCGGTTATTCGGTTGAAAGTGACTGATTCTGTTGTGCTGGTGGAGAAATTTGGTCCCAATTGGTATGAAAACAACATCAAGGCAGAATTTACCAATCGTGTTCGTCAGGCGGTGCGCAAGCATGGTATGAACGAAACGGCTCTTGATACCAAAGCTATCGATGAAATTGACAGCCAGGTATCAGAAGCTATGGTAAAGTATATCATCGATGCAAAACTTCCTCTGCAGTTGGTTGATGTGACCGTTGGGAAAGCAAATCCTCCCGATTCGGTTAAGAACCAACGGATTGAAACCGCGACGCAAGAGCAGCGCATCAATACCGAACAACAGAGAAAGCTGGCGGAAGATTCTCGGCGTGCTGCGGAGTTAAGTCGTGCGGCTGCCGATAATGCTTATCGCGAAGAAATGGAGCTTTCGCCGGAACAATTTCTGCGTTTGGAAACCATCAAAATGCAGAGAGAGGTTTGTTCCGGAGAAAATCCTGGCAACTGTACATTTGTAGTAACGAATGGCACTGTTGCTCCCATTGTTGGCATAAAGTAACTTTCGGGAGAGCCGTCGTGTTAAACAACACGCGGCGGCTCTCCCACCTTTTCTTGAGCGCGTGAAATCGGTCATGCGTTCAAGGTGAAGGTAGGTATATTCAAAAACAAATGCGGCGCCGACAAGCTGGGCGAAAGGAGGGAAGGAAAATGAATTTCAAGACAAAGGTTGTAGAAATTGTCGCTGCATTCGTGGTAGTGGTCATGCTCTCCATTGCAGGGTATAAAGTATTTTCGGACTACATGAAAACTCCCGAACAGAGGCAGGCAGAACAGCAAGGGGATGTGAAGAGGTTAGTACCGGAGCGTTTCGACCGGTGATATCATTCAGCCTGAACATGGCAATCCGGTTGTTGTAGCCGCAAAAGTTTTCGGGAGAGCCGTCGTGTTAAACAACACGCGGCGGCTCTCCCACCTTTTCTTGAGTTCGTGAGATTGGCTCACGGACTGAAGTTTGGGTGAGGAGTTCACCCTGAGCGAAGTCGAAGGGTTCATTCAAAAACAACGTGGGAGGTGTATTATGATAACCATCCTTCTTATCGCAGGCCTGTTTTGGGGATTTATCGGCTACATTTTTTCCGACAGTATCACTACCGGGATTGTGGCCGGCATAACGGCGTTGGTAACAATGGGATTCTATTTGAGTTTGATTCGGATAAACCCAATGAACAGGAGGTGATGGTATGG
>JBBTXL010000031.1:0-8084 GCA_038062295.1 Patescibacteria group bacterium | reverse complement strand
TTCTGTCGTTCAACGAGGGAATCTTCAGTCCATTGTTTAAAACCGGCACATTCCAGAACGACCAAAAGTTTTTGGAAAACATCATCGTGTTCTCGCTCATCATGGAAGGTATCTTTTTTTACAGCGCGTTTGCCGTGATGTTTGCTTTTCAGCGCCAGCACAAGCTGGTCGGCTCGGCCGAGCAGATCCAGTACATCATGCGCGACGAATCCCAGCACCTGAATTTCGGCATTGATATGGTCAACACTATCAAGGAAGAACAGCCGGAATTGTGGACGAAAGAATTCCAGGAAAAGATGGTGGACTTGGTGCGCCAAGCAGTTGATCTGGAGTACACCTTTGCGGTGGATTGTTTCCCCAAGGGTATTATGGGTATCAACGCCGACAATTTTAAAAAATATATTGAGCACATCGCCGACCGCCGTCTCCAGCGCATCGGCTTGCCCGCCCAGTACGGCAGTCCGAACCCGTTCCCGTGGATGTCCGAAGCGGTGGATTTGAACAAGGAGAAGAACTTCTTTGAAACCCGTGTCACCGAATACCAAACCGGCGGAACGTTGAGTTGGGACTGAATTTTAGAAACGAGAAAGCGGCCACCTTCTGGTGACCGCTTTTGTTATGCTTCCATTCCCACCCCTGGTAATTTGTTGGGGAAGCGACGATTCTGGTCTTTGTGGTATGCTTCTTGCACTGTTATATCTCCAACGATCAGTGCAGGATAGAAATTAGTCGGTCCCACCATAGTAAGAGTTTGATAAGCATTTTCCTTTCTCCTTTCTTTGGTTCCGCCTTGAAATCTTCCTCGCCGTGTTTTATCAAAGTGCATAGTACAAGAATAACCCAACCCACCCAGCACCGAAAAGTTCAATCAATAAGAGAACGAGATAATGAGTGGAAATAAATTTATACTCAAAACCCTCCCGCGGCTTTCTAAATGAGAAGCGAACGTGTTGGTTGTCTGCCTCTTCTAAAACCGCAATTCTCTTATTCCAGGAGTCTACCGCGTTTTGTGCCTCCCATTGAATCAACCACCAGATCACGGTAACAATAAACCAAAAAATAGATGCAGTAATTTTGAGTTTATCTGGAAGATTGGTGCTAACTACAGCACCAAGCAAGACAGAATTGATGAGAAAGAAAATTTGAACTTTTTGCCAGCGGATGGTCATTTCGCTGTTGCGACCTGTGATGAGCGCGTTAAACCGCGCATTCACATCTGGGGTTGCCATTTCGCACCTCCTTTGTTAACGATCCAACGCGGCTATGGTAGCCGCGTTTTCTGCTTCAGTCAAGGCTTCGCTCTGTATGCCCAGTGCCAGGGTTCAAACATGACACCCCATTGGTTGTTGTGCGGATAGGAAAGAGAAAAATTAAACCGATGGGCACGTTTGAGCAACCATTTGTATTCCACCGTTTTTTCAAATCGAAGGCGGTATTTTTCCGAAGGCACGCCGTGCTTGGTGATAAAATCAAGTGCCTGGTGCGGGGGATAACCATGTTCGCTATAGCCAGGGAGCGTCACGCGCTTGCACGTTTTCCGCATGTTCCACTTATAGTGTTTCAAATAGTGCAGAAAAACAGCAAGTTGGTAGGCGGGGGAGCGGTATCCCGACTCAATAAGAACGGTTTTGCCAATATCCAGCCGCATGGCGGCGTTTAATGTTCGGTATGCATTATACACATTTTTGGACACCAACTGCGGAGACACTGTTTTTCTTGTCTTTCTGATCATATATGTTTGATTGTGGATGACAACTAGATTACTCGGTACTTTAGTAATGCCATAACGCGGTCCGCGAAAGCCATAGTGCCCTGGGTTTATGCGCATGATCTTTTGCGCGAGCACCCTTTCTTCTTTAGAAAGCATTTGCCACAAAGCGGGGAGACTCAACCGCGCAACAAGGATACCTGCCCTTTTCCGGCGTTCTATTTTTTCAAGGATAGAAACGATGGCTATCTTGTCTTTGCTGGTCAGGACCATACTACTTATCATACACCCAGGAGCGTCGCTTACAAAGTCAAAGCGGCCACCTTCTGGTGACCGCTTTTGTTATGTCTTTCTTATGCTTTAAAGTCTTCCTCGCCGTGCCAATTGCCACGCCGAAGCTCCGCAAGAGCTTTCTCTGTCTCCGGAGTTTTGGCAATGATGGGAATGCCGAGTTCCCGCGCGAGCTCGATTTCTCCCCGCATGCTTTCCGAGATTCGGTCTCCGTACAGCCAAAGTTCGGTGATGTACCCGGCATGAAACGCCTCGTAATTTGCTTCCATACCGAGTTCCCGGTCTTCCACGACCGTATCATCCAGATACTGAAGTGACACGAGGTAGGGCGCAACCGGAATGGTGTTTTTGTCATGCACCCTCCTACAGATTTCAAGAACTTTCTTCATGTTACTCTTGATATCCCCGCTGATGGGATGGGCGATGAAAACTCTTCTCATGTTTCTCCTTTCTAAAAAAAGGAAAGATTGTCAACGAGCTACACGCTTTGTGTAGCAGAATTTCCGGGCAGTGTCAACCGGATGTGAACGCAAAACGCCCCGATACAATGTATCAGGGCGTTTTATAACGAATGTACACGATGTGTCATGCCGCAAGTTCTCCTTCCAAGATGAGCAGGTCAGTTACAACCGTTTTTGCTTTACTGACCAGCCGCCGCATTTGTCTTTCTGTTGGGCGCAGTATCTGGTGACAGACCACACAGACCGGGTTCTCATGGATGATCTCGTGCAGGAACTTCCCGAAATACGAGGTCTTTGCTTCAAAGGGCACGAGTGACCTCCTGAGGGTTATGATGATGAAATCCTGTCCGCTTAAGTCATCCTTCATGAACCCAAAGATCTTCCCTTCGTTTATAAGTTCTCTGAGCGCACGAATGAACGCTTCCTCGGTAATAGCCCCTTTTTGTTCAAGGTTCGGGTCTGCAAAAAATAGTTCCACGACATCCCCACACACTTTCTCAGCAGTGTTGCCCATAAACACTTGAAGCGCTTCGGCCATATGTTTTCCCCTCCTTTCTCTGGAACGAGCGGTATTTGTTTGTTAAACTGCAGTTAGCATTCTTTATCTATTCATAATGTAGCATATTTGTGGAGTATTTCAAGTCTCCGTCAAAGATCTTTCTTTACTTCATGCTCGCCTTCATCGGCGGCGTTTTTGTACGGTCGCTGGTATATTTTGATAACTTTTTTGTGTTGTTTGGGTTGGGAATGCTCACAATCGTAACGGCAAGTTTTTGGCGTGAGCGCACGGTGCGCATTGTCGTGCTTTTGTGCGCCACTGTTTTTGTTGGCGCGTGGTGGTACGCGCAGTTTGAACCGCATGAGCTTAAAAAGCTCGCGCCACTGGTTGGGCAGAGCGTTGATACAGAGGCGCTCGTTGAAGTGGATCCGCAGACGCGGGAAAGTACCCAGCGACTGGTGGTGGTGTTTCCAGAGGCACCACGCGAGCAGGTGCTGGTGACGGCGAAGCGCTACCCGGCATTTGCGTATGGCGATACGGTGCGGGTGCGCGGCACGCTGCGGGAGCCGGAAAACTTTAGTGAATTTGATTACGTCGGCTATCTTGCGAAAGACGACATATATTTTACGGTACCGTTCGCGGATGTGGAACTTCTCACAGAGGGAAGGGGAGTCTTTCGCGGCTTGTATGCGCTCAAACATCGTTTTGCCGAGCATCTCAATAATGCGCTCGCGTTTCCGCATTCCGCGTTCGTGAACGGCATTTTACTGGGGGACGATACCGAAATGCCGCAGAAACTCAAAGATGCGTTTATCGCAACCGGTATGTCGCATGTAACGGCGCTGTCGGGGTACAACATCACGGTGGTCATTGTGTTCGTTGTGTTGCTGCTGTCCGCTTTTGTTGTCTCCCGCCGCTTGGTGCTTTTCACGACGTTTTTTGTTATTGCCGTTTTTGTCGTTATGACGGGAGCGTCTTCGTCGGTGGTGCGTGCGGCGGTGATGGGATGCGCGCTGCTGCTTGCCCGGCAGTTTGGGCGGCAGCGCGGCGTGCTGAATATTTTGGTGTTTGCGGCGTTCGTTATGGTCGTGTGGAATCCGCGCATTCTGGTTGACGATATCGGCTTCCAGCTTTCATTCTGCGCGGTGCTCGGGCTTGCGTACCTGGCGCCCATTCTTGAACGGCGTCTGACGCGCATTCCCGAGTTTTTAAAATTGAAAGAGTCGTTCATCTCGACGATCTCCGCGCAGGCGGCGGTCTTGCCGCTGGTACTTGTCTCTTTCCACCAATTTTCGATTGTTGCACCATTGGTGAATGTGCTCGTGCTGCCGCTCATCCCGCTTGCGATGTTGTTTGGCTTTGCGGTCGGCGTTACGGGGTTTGTGTCGGCCGGTCTTGCGCAGCTATGCGCATACCCGTTGTGGCTCGTGACGGCGTACCAGCTTTCTCTTATTGAATATTTTGCGCAACTTTCCTATGCGGCAGTGGCTTTTTGAAACTTTTGCATCGCGGAAGGCGCGGTGGGTGATACTCCTCGTCGTTTCTGCGGCGGCAGTATGGGTGCTGGTCGTTGTCGGTCTCCCGCAGAACACCCTTGCCTTTTTTGCGCTTGATGTCGGGCAAGGGGATTCATTATATATAGAAACCCCGTCGCGTCATCAGGTTTTGATCGATGGCGGTCCGGGCACGGGTGTTCTGTCGGAACTTTCTGGTGTCATGCCGCTGTTTGATAAAAGTATTGATGTGGTCGTGCTGACGCATCCGCAGGAGGATCATCTGTTTGGGCTTGTAGAGGTGCTTAAGCGGTACAGGGTCGGTGTCGTCATCATGACCGGCGTGAACTATTCCACCAGATCATATGAGGAGTTTAAGCGCGTCGTTGCGGAGAAACGCATTCCGGTCGTGTATGCGCGCGTGGGGCAAAAAGTTCAGTTTGGCGATGGTGCGGTGATGGAAATTCTGTATCCGTTTGACGACTGGGCGGGCAAGGATTTTCCTGGCGATGTGAACGATACGTCCGTTGCCGTTGTCGTATCATTTGCCGGCAAGAAAATTTTGAGTATGGGGGACGCCGAAATGGAGGAAGAAGTGGCGCTTATCAACGCGGAGGAAAATATTGATGCCGACGTGCTGAAAGTCAACCATCACGGCTCACGGTTTTCAACGAGCGCATTGTTTTTGGAACATGTAACACCTGGTATTGCGATTATCTCCGCGGGTAAGGAAAACCGTTATGGTCATCCGCATAAAGAACTGCTGGAACGGTTAAAAGATGTTTCGGTGTACCGCACCGACACGAATGGCCGTATAAAAGTTATCATTAAAAAAAGCGGGGAGATTGGTGTGCAAACATTGCGGTGAGTGAAGACTGCGACACCCCCCATTTTCTTCTCGGCCTCGCCGCAGTGATTTTCACGCTCGCCCCGTACCAGAACCTGCGGTTCGGTACGGGACTTCGCAGAATGGTTCCGATACAATAATGCAAACCAGATTGCCACTCAACATCTTGGTGCTGGAAGTTCTTGGTGCGGGGCTCGCTTAACCTCCGTCCAAATCTCCCTCCTCCGGGGGCCCCACGATTATGGTACGGAGGCCGCTCGCGAAAATCGCCTACCTGCGGCAGGCAGGCGTTGCGGCTCGGCAAGAGGCGAAAATGGAAGGGGTGTCTCCGTATGCAGTTGCACATTTTTTATTTCTATGATATATTGTGTGCCATATGTCAAAGACTGCGCAGGGCGCATCGGTTGCTGTACAACAAAAAGGAGGCACCATGCAGGAAAAACACACGGAGCGAACATTGATCATTTTAAAACCCGACGCGCTGGAGCGCGGTATTGTGGGGGAGATCGTCACGCGCTTTGAGCGGGTGGGATTTAAAATGATTGGCATGAAACTGTTGGTATCCGAAAAGGATACGGCGGCACGGCACTACACGGAAGAACTCGCGCAGCGGCGCGGCGAGCATGTACGCCGGATGATGATCGACATGATCACGTCGGGGCCCATCGTCGCGTTGGTGCTTGAAGGCATAGATGCGGTGGAAGTCACGCGCAAGATGGTCGGCGCAACGGAACCGAAAGCTGCCGCTCCCGGCACAATCCGCGGCGATTATACCCACATGTCCTTTGCATCCGCCGACAGGAAAAACATCGGCATTTTCAATCTCATTCATGCGTCCGCGACCCCCGCAGAGGCAGAAACGGAGATTGGCGTATGGTTCAAACCGGAAGAGCTGGTGGAACATACACCGGCTTACACAAAACTGACCTTGCACGAATAAACAATAACAAAAACCGTTCCGATGTACATCGGAACGGTTTTTTTGCGTATTATTCTACCTTTTTGAAGATATCCGGTTGGTTGGGACCCTCAACAATGATCTCGCCAAGCGCACCTTTATCAATTGCCCGGGAAAGACTGTGGTCAACCAAAAGATATTTCCCCGGGACTTCCAACGTGAACTCGGTCATCATCGCGCCGCCGGGCGGAACCACGGTGGTTTGGACGTTCCGATGCGGCGGCGAGAGAATGTCTCCCTCGGGATACAGCTTGTCAAGGATTCCTCCGATGATATGAAAGTTTGACGCGATATGCGGCCCGACACCGAAAAAGACGCGGATGGTTTCGCCAACGTTTGATGTGAGCGCGCCCCCGCCGGTCAAGGCGCCGACTCTGCCATTGAACACAAAGTACCCGGGGCGTTCCGCCTGCAGTTTTTCTAAGCTGAATTCTTGGTGGCCCTTTTCCCCGAATGTCCCTTTTGTGTAGAGTTCTCCCTGCATCACATAGTATTCATGGTCAACTTTCGGCAAACCATCTTTCGGTTCCACCAGAATCAAACCGTACATGCCGTTTGCCACATGGGTTGGAATATGAGGACTTGCACAGTGATACACATAAATACCTGGCCGAGTTGCCTTGAACTGAAACGCATGCATTTCTCCAGGCGGGGTTTGCGTCAGCGTCGCGCCGCCGCCGGGCCCTTCCACCGCATGCAAGTCAATGGAGTGCGCGGCGTGCCCTGCTTGTTCGTGTTCCCCGGCCCCGGCACTGTGGGGATCCATTGTTTCGTGAGTGCCGTTCGCTCGTGCAACACTGATGGGAAAAGCATCCACAGCCAATGAATGGTTTTGGTCCGTGTTACTCTGATGATCGCCATGATCATGATGCAGCCGGATCTCTACCGTATCTCCCTCTTTGACGCGGATGAATGGCCCCGGCACCGTACCGTTGTAGGTCCAGTATTCGTATGTGACGCCGGGTGCAATCTCCGCAACCACCTCTCTCGTTTCAAGGTCAATGGTTACTGTTTTGTTTTCCGTCCTGGTGATCGGTGGCGGGATATCGCTCGCGCGGCGGCTGATGTCTGCTACCGTTACCGCTTGTGCGGGCAACATGTTTGTGCCGGATGGAATTCCGCGTACAGAATAGTAGGTGATGCCGCCCACCACCACAAGCGCGATACCACCTACCATGATCCAAAGTTGTTTCATATTTTTATGCTTATTATACAGTAATAACTACCGCTCCGCTATCGCCACGTTTGGAAAGCGCATGCGGAGGTTATGTATTATATCCGACACGTCAAACAGCAGCCCTGTATCCAAGTTGCGTTCCAGTGTTTTTTCATAGCGAATGTTTTGCAGGTAATACTTCTCGCCATCTTTTAAGTACCCCGCCATGGTGGTAAGGTCTTCCTCCGTATGCGCGCCGGGAAGCACGGTGGTGCGGAATTCGTGGTCAATGCCGGACGACTGGATGATGGCGAATGTTTTTTTCGGGTTCTCGGCATATTCCGTTTTTTTGACGCGCGCGATGGTATTGTATCGTTCCCACACATGTTTGAGGTCCATGGCGACATAGTCAACGAGCGTGCGCGCAATGAGCCGCGCAACCATGGCGGGGTTCACGCCGTTGGTGTCCAGCTTGACCAAGAGCCCGAGCGCTTTGATCTTCGCAATAAATTCCGGCAGGTCGCGGTGAATGGTCGGCTCGCCGCCGGTGATGACCACGCCGTCCAGAAAACCACGCCGGGCTCGAAGATAGCTAAGTATCTCCTCCTCGTGCACGGTGTTGTCGTTGGCGCCCAGTAGCTCCGGGTTATGGCAGTACGCGCAACGGAATA
>JBBTXL010000030.1:0-6733 GCA_038062295.1 Patescibacteria group bacterium | reverse complement strand
CCCCTGGTGCAGGCCCTCTCCGGACGCCTTGCGTCATGCAGCCCCGCCATTCATGGTGACCTCCTGGGGGAAGCAGCACGTATGGTGCACTCAAAACCGCGCGATGTGGTCTACGTTGGAAATGACATCCAACGGGTACATGACGCGGAACAACATGGTTTTTCCGTCATTCGGGCGGAAAAGTCCATCAAAAAACTTGAACGACAACTTTGTTCTTTTGGTTTGATAACGCCTTCCCCATCTTTCGGCAAAGGCCGGTATATGTTTAACTGACGGGTCACAACAACCCTGTACGGATGCGCACAACAACACGCGCACGCCGTACAGGGTTTTTTATTTTCATAATTTCGGGTATGATGGAGGGCATGCTCAAGATTTTGTATCTCATCACGCAATCGGAGCTCGGCGGAGCGCAGCGGTATGTCTGTGACCTCGCCACCGGTATGAAAAAGGAAGGAATGGATGTTGTCGTCGGCAGCGCGCCGAACGCGCATTTTTACAACCGTTTGCGCGCGAACGATATCCCTTTCCGCGAGATCTGGAGCTTGAAACGGAAAATACATGCCCTGACGGATGCGCGGCTGTTGTGGGAACTGTATCGCCTCATCACAAAGGAAAAACCGGATGTTGTGCATCTGAACAGCTCCAAAATAGGCGTGGCGGGAGCGCTTGCGGCGCGGTTTGCGGGCATCCCCAAGATCATTTTTACCGCGCACGGGTGGGTATTTAACGAACGGCTTTCTGTGCCGCGCAAACAGTTCTACATTCTTGCCAGCAGGTTTGCCGCGCAATTTCAGGACCATATCATCTGTGTTTCAGAATACGACCGCGCGCAAGCGCTACGACACCACATCGCGCCAGAGGAAAAATTTACCGTCATTCACAATGGTATCGGAAAAATAACAACTTTTTTGCCGAAAAAAGAAGCGCGGGCGGCGCTGGGCATTGACGAGAAAAGTATTGCTATCGGAACCATCGCAAACCTTTACAGAACAAAATCGCTTGAAACCATCGTGCATGCCGCGATCACCGCGATCCACGCATACCCGGATATTGTATTCACTATCATTGGTGAAGGGCCGGAGCGCGACCGACTGACCAATCTTATTGCGAAATACAAACTGGAACAGTATTTTCTCTTGACCGGCGCTCTGCCGGATGCGCAACGATACTTAAAAGCATTTGATACTTTCGTATTGCCGTCAAAAAAGGAAGGGTTGCCATACACGCTCCTTGAAGCGATGGCGGCAAAACTTCCCTGCGTCGTCTCGGATGCAGGCGGCATACCGGAAGTAGTAGAGAGCGGTGCGAATGGCGTTGTCGTACCCGCCATGACCCCCACAAGACTCTGGGGCGCTATCGCACAGCTTCTGAAAAACAAAAAAATGGCACGGGAGCTCGGTGCGCACGCCGCGGAAACCGTCGTCGCATCGTTTTCCATCGGGAATATGCTTGAGAAGACAAAAGCGATATATACTGCCACATCCCTGACCGTTGTTGACAAAAACGCATAGATTCGTTATCTTTAGAGATATATAAAAAAGCTCGCATGGGGCGAGTTTTGCACCTTTCAAAAGGAGGCAGTCATGCATCCAGGGAAAAAGGAAGCTTTTCAGGTCGCGGTTGAGTCTTTCATTGAGGCTGGCAAAGAACATATTGCGGCTCGCCGGAGAAACAATCAACGGCAGGTCGCGCAGTGCGAAGACTCGCTGGTAAAATTCGGTAGGATTGTTTCAAACAGCGTCATTCCTGAAAACATTGACCTCGGGAGTTTAATTTCCGATCTCGAGCGGCTCGGGGAGCAGATGAATAAGAGTACATACCGCATGAAGATCCAGCCGATCATCCATCGATTGTTTATAACGGTTCTGAAAAGAAATCGCATCAAGGCTTCCCCCTCGACAGTATTTCAAACGGCAGACCCCATGCCTGCCGGCGTATGACCAAAACCTTCGGGAACCCCGTAATAGTGGGGTTTCCGAAGGTTTTTTGTTTCTTTACCAACACAATAACACGGAGGAGAAATATGCCGCATTCATACAGAGTATTGGTAGATAGTCTGGTCAAGTACACGCACAAGTTCCATGAAGCAGAAAGGGGAAAAGATCATGCGGCCGCACAATTCCTTGAGATCAAAATTCTGGCGGCTGCAGATATGTTGCGGCTTAGCGACCCGCCGCGAGAAGCATCACGGGACAACCTCCGCGTATTCATTCACCGACTGGAAGGAACGCAGCGACTATTGGGGGATGAACGATACGAAAAAAAGATACAACCGATCGTGGAAAAACTACAGAAACATTTTGTCCACGCGACGCGATAACACTTCCGGAACCAATAGATCTCCAAGGACCCTGAACATACGGGTCTTTGGAGATTTTTTTTAAAAGAAAACCGGGCGGCCATTGTTTCAATGACCGCCCGTAAGCGCTTTGATCTTTTTGTACAACTCTGCCCATGAATGGACTCGCTGTATCGGAGTTACGCTTGTATCAACTTGTTTTTTATACCCCCACGAAAAGAGAAAGAGATGGGGTACCGCATCGACCAGGGAGATGAGTTTATCCAGATCATCATCCACGTACACGTCACATCCGGCGACAGCGCGCGCCCTGTCGCAATTTACCCCACCAACGAACTTCAAAAACTTCAAACCGTGGCGGCGAGACCACTCCTGCCCAATTTCAAGCGAACTGCCGCTTCGCGAAGTAAATGCCACAACTTCGTGTCCGCTTGCTATCAACAGCGGAATATGGTACGGCGCGCCATTCACTTCCTTCACAGAAAGAGCCGACACCCGCTGTTCATAGACCGCTTTACGAAGCTCTTCGCGCTGATCGGGCGTCAAGAAGTTTCCGATGAGCGCAACCTGTTCGAGCCCCACACGCACATGAAAATACTCCCTGGCAACAGTCACTGTTTTGCTAATAATATCAACAATGACACCATCAAAATGTATCCCGATTCTCACGTTTCACCTCCTTTCCAATTGGTAATGATCCAAAAATGGCAGATTACATACCGCCAGTATTGCGCGCATTATACTCCCTCTTTTCCTCTTCTGTAAAGAGCGTATAATGACGGGGTCATATGGATACCGAACCGCTCGCGTCTCACATCAGACCGCAAACCCTCAAGGATTTTATCGGTCAGGAACACTTGGTCGGCAAGGGCAACCCCTCGACAGGGCTCGGGGCAGGTCCCTTGCGCGTTGCCATTGAAAAAAAGCATCTCTTTTCCTTTATCTTCTGGGGTCCTCCGGGCTGTGGCAAGACGACGCTCGCCAAGATCTACGCCAAAAGCCTGGACGCACAACTCTCCGAACTTTCCGCGGTGTCGGCCGGTAAAGACGACATCAAGAAAATAATAGAACAGGGTTCGTTCGGGAAACCGAAAGTGCTGTTTCTGGATGAAATTCACCGGTTCAACAAAGCCCAACAGGATTTTCTGCTTCCGTATGTGGAGAACGGCACCATTACGCTCATTGGCGCCACCACCGAAAATCCGAGCTTTGAGGTTATCGGGGCACTGCTATCGCGCTGTCGCGTGTTTGTGCTCAACGAACTGACAGAAAACGATATGCGAAAGATTTTGAAACACACGAAAGTACCGATAGACAAAGACGCGACGGACTGGCTCATCGCAATGGCAAACGGCGACGCACGCCAAGCCATCACTATGATAGAAAATGCCCAGCAGCTCTACGGCACCATAACCATCACAACGCTCAAAGACACACTCCAGTCCAAACACCTGCGCTACGACAAAAAAGGTGAAGAACACTACAATACCATCAGTGCATTCATTAAAAGCATGCGCGCGTCGCAACCCGACGCGGCGCTGTACTACCTTACGCGCATGATAGACGCGGGCGAAGACCCAAAATTCATCGCACGCCGCATGGTAGTGTTTGCCAGCGAAGATATCGGCCTCGCCCAACCCACCGCGCTCGTGGTGGCGAACGAGGTATTCCGCGCGGTGGAGGAGATCGGCCTGCCCGAATGCGGCATCAACTTGGCGCATGGTGTGGCATACCTGTGTCTCGCCAAGAAAGACCGCAGCACGTATGACGCCTATATGGCCGCACTCAAAGACGCGAAAGAGCACGGCAACCTCCCGATACCGCTCAAAATCCGCAACGCGCCCACGAAACTGATGAAAGAACTCGGCTACGGCAAAGAATACGAACAATACACCAAAGATGATTTGTTGCCGGAAAAATTGAAAGGGAGAAAATACTTTAAATCCAAATAGAAAAAACGGCTGTCTTTTTTTTCAAAGACAGCTGTTTTAATATACATGTTCTTCGGGAAGGCCGCACATAATGTTCAGATTTTGCACCGCTTGCCCGGCGCCGCCCTTGCTCAAGTTATCAAGTGCGGCAGCAATGGTAGCATATCTGCCTTTTGTGGTAACGGAGATATCACAGAAATTCGTTCCCACAACGTCATCAATATTCACTTCAGTCTCCCGTATCCGGACAAAAGGCTCTCCCGCATAGAACTGCCGGTAGAAATCGGGAAGATGAACCGATGGTGCAACCTTCATGCGCAGTACAGCTTTGATACCGCGCGGCCACGGCGCTTTTTCCGGATAGAACCATATCTGCCCGTGGAGACCGAGCTCCTGCTCTACCTCCGCGATGTGCCGGTGAACGCGCCCTCCCGCATATGCGATGATATAATGCGGTATGGTCGCTTTCCTCCCCGCTCCCGTAAAGCCAGAGAACGCCCGCACAATAACCTTCGTTCGCGGCGTTATCGCGCGGATCTTTTTGAGCGGCAACAGCGCCAGGTTCATTGCCGTCGCATAGCATCCGGGGTTCGCGACGAGCCGCGCATGATGGATATGTTCGCGGCTCCTTTCGGGCAAACCATAGATCGCTTCGCGCAAGAACTCCGGGTGTGTATGGATAAGTTTGTAGTACTTCACATACAGAACTGGGTTATGCAAACGATGCGCACCGCTTAAATCTATCACCCTGATATTGCGTGCCAACAGAACGGGCGCAAGCTCCATGGCCTCCTTCTCGCGTACTGCAAGCAAAGCGATCTGGACATCTTCCATCGTTCCAACCGCTTCCTTGCTGGTTGCTCCAAACACGATATCTACATCATCCCGGCGCGCTAACAACTTCAGTAGCTCCGTTCCCAGAAATCCGGAACTCCCCCAAATCCCGACCTTTACCATCGCTATCACCTCCTCTGTTTGATATTTTCATGTTAACGAACCGACCGAGACCGCCTCGTTTACCCAATGTTTACACTAAGTGAGCGAAGCGAGTCGAAGATTCCCTCGTCGTCCTTCAATAAACTTAGGACTCGCTCGGGACAATTGATTTTGCGAGCATTTCATGCAGCAAAATCTAATCGGTGCGCCCTAGTGGACGACGTTAGAACTTTTTTCGCGTCCGCCCCCGAAGCCTACCAATTTCAAAACAAGCTGGCAATGGTGTGGGCCAGGTTGGAGGGAAATAGACTTCTGGAAAAAGAGGTTGCGTGATGGATTTTAACAGAGTGGGATGGTAAGAAAAGGATGGGAATTTTGCAAGCAGCGGCAAACTCATTTCGTCCCTTGCATATTTTAATGGTGGTTGTAAAATACTGGTGGAGTTATGTCAGATGATAATACAATTGTAGCAGCCTGTATAAGTTGTGGGGAGAAGCTAAAATCATCTGCTACCCTCTGTCACCATTGTAAAAGTTATCAGAGGTCCTGGAAAAACTCTCTACTTTACTATTCTCAGATTTCGGCGTTGATTTCCTTGGTTTCTGTCTCTGTCTTCTTTGCCTTTACACATTTTCCTGTACAGCCGGAACCGCAAGTTATTGCGTTCAAGTCAGGTGACTATATTGTTATCATGAACCAAGATGATGATCCAATTTATGCTTCTCACATAGATTTTGAAATAGACTTGTTTTCGTACAAACAAAAATCCTCCTCCCAGCGTTTAGACATCACGATCCCAGCAAGAGATGTTATAAGGATGGATTTCCCAGCTGATACTAACGAAAAGTGGTCTTACGTGGGAGCAACGTCAACCTTTGATACTGCGAAACAAAGAGCTTCTGAGGATCAAGAAAATGAATGTTTTAAAGAAATAGCAACAACCGACAAAGATTCCTCGTTAGAATTGGTAAGGCAAAGTTATCTCAAGAAGGGCTATACTTTTCCAACACTGCCCGCGAAAGGAACATTGATATATTATGCGTCTCCATTAATTAACCTTCCCTCCTTGAATGCAAAAATTGAACGACGAGTAACATTGAATCTTGTAGGACAAATTCTCTTCAAAGATGTTGAAAAGTGCACTTCAACTGACTGGTTTCCCTCACGAGAGTAGAAATGTATTATTTGAACAATTTAAGAAGTCTCATGCAATTCTCCCCAGAAGCCATCGAGAAGTTCCGCGAAATCTGGAAACAGGAATTCGGAGAAGAGATCTCTAGGGATAAAGCCCATGGGGCTTTCCTGAGACTGACCAACCTGCTCCGGATCGTTTTAAAGCCGATTCCAGTTAAAAATACTCCAAAAGGTTCGAACCCTCCAGGAGGGGTACCCCTGTTAGAACCTCACGTGGATTTGAAGGAAACAAAAAAGCCGCTCGATTGAGCGACTTTTTCTGTCAAGGCTGGGAGATTTTCACTTTTGGCAAAATGGGGGTGCGCCCACCAGGGATCGAACCTGGGACCCTCTCCTTAAAAGGGAGCTGCTCTACCAACTGAGCTATGGG
>JBBTXL010000029.1:0-3719 GCA_038062295.1 Patescibacteria group bacterium | reverse complement strand
TTGCGCCGGGCATTCCGTGCGGTGCGCGCGATATTGAAACTATCAAATCGTTCCTCACCACACTCCCCTTTTCCCTCACCCCCTCGCAAAAACGCTCTGCCTGGGAGATCATGCAAAACATGGCAAAACCGTCACCCATGAACCGGCTTTTGGAAGGTGACGTCGGTTCCGGGAAAACCGTCGTTGCAGCAATCGCCGCGCTCCACGCCGCAACCCACGGCTTTCAAACCGCGCTCATGGCGCCTACCGAGGTGCTGGCGCAGCAGCATTTTGCGACGTTCATGCAATTGTTCGCAAATACCCGCGCGACCGTCGGCCTGCTGACGGCGCACGATGCGAAAATCTTCGATGCGGAACTAAAAACCGCATACACCGTTAAAAAGAAAGAATTCCATAATTTTCTCAAGGACGGAAAACTTTCCGTTGTGGTGGGAACGCATGCGCTTATCGCGTCTGGCGTCGCATTCAAGAATATGGGGCTCGTTATCCTGGACGAGCAGCACCGATTCGGGGTCTCGCAACGCGCGGCGCTCGCGGCGCAGAATGGAGCAAAGCTGACCCCGCATTTTTTGAGCATGACCGCAACCCCTATCCCCCGCACGCTTTCACTCACCATATATGGCGACCTGGATGTTTCCCTGCTGAACGAAATGCCGAAAAACAGGAAGAAAATCATCACGCGCCTCGTGCTACCGCACGAACGGAATACCGCCTACGATTTTATACGCCGCGAAGTGCGCGCAGGACGCCAAGTATTCGTCATTTGCCCGCGGATAGAACCCTCCCAGCGTCCCGAAGACGAGCAAAAAACAGCCGCATCATTTGTGAGAAACCGATGGAATGATACCAAAGCGGTCAAAGAGGAATATGAAAAATTACACAAAACCATTTTTCCCGATCTGCGTGTTGCCATGCTTCATGGTAAGCTCAAAGCAAAAGAAAAAGAGCAGGTTATGCGGGAGTTTAAAGAAGGAACAACGAATATTTTAGTCTCCACATCCGTCGTGGAAGTCGGCGTAGACGTCCCCAACGCCACCGTTATGATGATAGAAGGAGCGGAACGCTTCGGTCTGGCGCAATTGCACCAGTTCCGCGGGCGCGTCGGCCGCGCGCATCATCAGTCGTACTGCTTGCTCTTTTCCGAACACGATATTCCGTCTGAAAACCGGCGGTTGAAAGCGCTTGCGGAGTGCGACAACGGGTTTGAGCTTGCAGAAAAAGACCTTGCCATCCGCGGCCCCGGCGATTTTTTCGGCGGTCGCCAGTCGGGGTTTCCCGACCTCACCATGGCATCCCTCACCGACCTGCCGCTCATCAAAGTCGCACGCGAAGAAGCGGCGCGCCTCCTTGCCAAAGACCCGATACTTTCGGCGCACCATAAAATAAAACAGCGCGTCGCGGATTTCCGCGCGCGCGTTCATTTGGAATAAAAAAGACCCCGGATCGCTGTCCAGGGTCTTATACCGGCGGTCTATGACCAGCCGCGTGGGAAGCTTGTGAAGCTTTTGAGGGTCATCACAGTTCCTCCTGTTATAGATGAAAAAAGGGCAGAAAATGGGACAAATTCACTATGCGGGGAGTATAGCACCTCCCCTGTTTTTTGTCAAGCCCCCGCACTCTGTACCTGCTTTTTCTGCATCCACGCGTACCAACTCACCAACAGCGTGCTGCCGATAAAAATGGAGGAATAGGTTCCGACGCCCACGCCGACCATCAGTGCAAGCGCGATGTATTTTACCGATTCTCCACCAATAAGATAAATAGCCAGCAGCACCAAAATAACCGTCAGTGATGTGTTCAGTGAGCGCACAAATGTTTGGTTCACGGAAATATTCACGGTTTCTTCAAATGTCTTGCCCTGATGGCGCATCAGGTTTTCGCGGATGCGGTCAAACACGATAATGGAGTCATGCACGGAATAGCCAAGCACCGTAAGGATCGCTGCAATGAAACCGCCTGTTATCTCTACATGCGCGAAGTGCCCCAGCACCGCAAACAGACCAACAGGAATAATGACATCGTGAAACAGCGCAACCAGTGTCGCGATGCCGTATTTCCATGATGCTAATGGATACGAAACTTTACGGAACACCAACGCGATATACCCAATGACCAGCGCCAGAACGATGAAAATAGCGATGACGGACTTTGAGCGAAGTTCTTTCCCGATTGACGGGCCGATGGAATCAAAGCTTTTCTCCACGAATGAATTCCCTTCCCCCGCCTGCTGTGCGCCTTGTGCAAGTCCGGCAAGGACTTTTTGGTGCATATCTTCATCCACCGCATTGAACCGAATAAATACATCGCGTTCCCCGCTTGGCTGAACCACGGCTTCCCCGATACCGGTCTGCGCCACTGCGCTGTTTATCTCGTCCACGGACAATGCTTTTTCGGTGAACGTGCCATACAGCATTGAGCCGCCCTTAAAGTCAACACCGAGTTCCAGTCCCCACACGGCAAGCGCGATAAGAGAAAGAACGATAAGTGTTCCCGAAAAAATATAATATATTTTTCTGTAGCGCGTTACTTGTACCATAAAAATCCAAGTTTACCGAGTGTATTGCCCACCACGACCCGCAATAAAAGCCGTGTAACAAAAATTGCGGAAAACATGGAAACAAGCACACCCAATGCAAGTGTCAACGCGAACCCTTTGATAAGACTTGCGGTGAAAAAATATAGCACGAAACAGGTGAGCAGCGTGGAAATGTTGGAGTCGCGGATGGACGGCCAGGCGCGCAAAAACCCGTCGCGGATCGCAAGGTCAACTGCTTTCCCCGCCCGCAATTCCTCGCGCATGCGGGCGAAAATAAGGATGTTCGCGTCCACCGCCATGCCGATGGACAAAATAAACCCGACGATACCGGCGAGCGTTAGCGTAATGGCAAGCGATTTGAACACCGCAAGCGTCAGCGCGGCATAGACCACAAGCGCGATAATGGCAAGCACGCCCGGCAACCGGTACCACACCACCATAAATGCGGCAACCGCAAATACCGCGTACAGCGACGCCTGCAGGCTTTTTGCAAGCGCTTCCTGTCCCAACGATGCCTGCACGGTCTGCTGTGAAATAAGCGCGATGGGAATGGGCAGTGCGCCGGAGTTCAGGCGCTGCACCAGGTCTCTTGATTCTTCCACGGAAAAATCACCGGTGATGATCGCCTGGCCGCCGGCGATCGGTTCGTTCACGACCGGCACGGAGATGGGATACCCATCAAGATAAATGGCAACGCGCTTGTTCACGTTTCGCGTCGTAATTTCTTCAAACAATTTTGCGCCTTCCGCATCAAGATTCAGATTGACCACTGGCTTGTACGAATTCGGATCAAAAGTAACTTCGGAACGTTCAAGATATTTTCCGGTCAGTCCCGTTGATTTGAAATACGGGTCTTCGCTGAAATTCTGGTCGGTCTGCGCGGCAGCCAACAGCGCCTTCGTTTCTTCTTCCGTGCGTTCTTCTTTAAATTCCAAAAACGGCGTCTGGCCTATCATACGGATAGCTTCGTTCACGTCATGTATGCCCGCGAGCTCAACGATAAGGCGGTGCTCGCCACCGGAGCGTGCTGTCTGGATGGTCGGCTCCGCGACGCCAAACGCATTCACCCGGCGCTCGATAACATCGCGCACGCCTGCCATCGCTTCGGCATAATTTTCCGGTGCAACGGTAGAAAGATCCGCCACATACACCAAATGCGTACCACCCTGCAGGTCAAGACCAA
>JBBTXL010000028.1:0-3931 GCA_038062295.1 Patescibacteria group bacterium | reverse complement strand
CGAAATAAGGGGGTCTTTGTTCTCACCCATACCTCAAACCCCGGTGCAGATGAGTTTCAGAATCAACAAACATGGCTCACCGACGATGACCAGATGTCTTTCTTTGGGGGCGATAACGATGAAGACCAGGAGCGGGAGGAGTGGCCCAGCATCATGCCTCTTTATCAACACGTGGCATATCGTATTTCACGTCACTGGAACAAACACGGCAACTGCGCGGTTGCTGCGAGCGCAAAACATCCTGATGCGCTCAAAAATGTCCGACGCATTGTAGGCAACAATATGCCTATTCTCGTGCTGGGCGTTGGGGAACAAGGCGCAGAAATAAAAAACGCTGTTGGTATAGGAAAGGACAACGACGGCAGGGGTATGATCATCAACAACGGACGGGGCATTATTTTTGCATCAAACGGTACAGACTTTGCGGAAGCCGCGCGGCACGAAACCATAAAACTGCGCGACCTTATTAACCAGCACCGATGATATATAGGAAGGAGGATGCTATGACGCCAGAGAACCTGATAGACATACTGAACGTGATTGAACGCGGGCACTTTGTAACCGGATGTGGAGATCACACCACTGATTATGTGCACAAGGAAAAAATATTTCTCCGACCACTGGCAGTCACCAGGTTTTGTAGCACCATTGAAGAGCGCTTCCAAGACTTTGGAATACAGGTTGTTGTTGGCTTGGACCGGTGGGGACCCCTTCTCTCTTACGCAACTACTCTTCAATTTACACTCATGAGTGGTTGCGCCGTGTTTACTGCCTGTGCCCAAAAGCAAGGAAAAACAAGTGATGGCAGAGACAAGCTGGTGCTGAAAGAACCCGCTCGAAGTATGGTTGCGGGAAAGCGTGCGCTCATTGTGGAAGATGTTGTCACCACAGGGTACAACCTGGTTCAGGTTGCAAAGGAAGCGCAACACGCCGGCGGTGAAGTCGTTGCCACCGCTGCGCTTATACTGCGCGGCGAGGGTAAATATATGAAGATATCAGACGTCGGGACACCGTATTTCTTTCCCGTTGTAACCAGAAAACTCTCAACCTGGAGCGAGGAGGAGTGCCAAAAAACCGGCCCCTGTTTCCAAGGTATTCCCGTCAATACCGACCTCGGCCACGGCGCAGAGTTCCTTGCCCGTCAAAAACAGTAGCGGCATAAAGCTGCAAGACCGCAACCAGAAAAAGAACATGGTTGCGGTCTTTTTTCTTTGCCTTGCACTTGTTGCATTTTCCATTTTTGGGTGATATAATACGGGTAGAGAAAGCTCTTTGGCGGGGCCGGAAACGACTGAAGGACAATCATTCTTCCTGGGAACCTTTTATAGCCGTATGTTGCTGGTTCGTCCGGAACACACGGCTGCGGGCACCCACGTGGATTTAGCTTCATGTCGCTCCGGCCCCACTCGAGGGCTTTTTTTATTGCCGCCATGCCTCATGGGGATAACCCCTGTTTGCACGCCCCCGCGCGGAAGGCGTATACTGAACATATGCGGGAGTACCGATGCACACAATGTGAGAAGCTGCTGTTTAAGGGAATCCTGATAGACAGCGAGATAGAGGTGAAGTGCAAGCGGTGCAATGCGATGAATGTGTTTCACGGCATGCCGAAAGAGGCGCTCATCTGCTTCAAGCCGGAATGTCCCAATCGCGTGAAACAGCCAGTGCCCGCTCCCTAGATACCATTTTCATACCACACCCAGAAGCTCTTGAAGCTCGCTCACGGCGAGTTTTTATTTTTAATACAAATCATCGCAACCATATCCATGCCACAGCCAACCACCATCATCAAGCGCGAGGGATACCCGGTACCGTTCCATAAAGAAAAAATAGCCAGCGCCATCGCCAAAGCGGGCGCTGTCACCGGCGAGTTTGAAAAGGCAGCCGCAGAAACTATCGCCAACGCCGTCACGCGCCGCCTTGGGACTCTCGCCAAAGATTCTGTCGCTATTGAAGACATACAGGATGCGGTGGAGTGCGAGATCATGCGCGCGGGATTTTGCAAGACAGCGCGCGCATATATCGTGTACCGCGAGCAACGCGCCCACGCCCGTGCCGCAAAAAACACCGCAGTGGAGGTGGAAAAAACAATGAGCGAGTACCTCAATCAACAAGACTGGCGCGTGTTCGCCAATGCCAACCAGGGGTACTCGCTGGGCGGGCTTATCTTGAATACCGCCGGAAAATTCATCGCCAACTACTGGTTGAGTCATGTCTACCCGCGCGAGGTCGGCGAAGCGCATCGCACTGCGGACATGCATATCCACGACCTGGATATGTTTTCCGGCTACTGCGCCGGGTGGAGTTTGCGCGTACTGTTGGAAGAAGGGTTCAACGGCGTGCCCGGCAAGGTGGAATCCGCCCCGCCCAAACACTTGGAAACCGCTGTCGCACAGATGGTCAATTTTCTCGGCACGCTGCAAAACGAGTGGGCGGGCGCGCAGGCATTCTCTTCGTTTGACACCTACCTTGCGCCGTTCGTGAAAAAAGATTCACTCTCATACCCGGAGACCAAGCAAGCGATCCAGCAGTTCGTGTTCAATCTTAACGTTCCCTCGCGGTGGGGCACGCAAACGCCGTTTTCAAATATTACGCTGGATTGGGTGTGCCCCAAAGACATGCGCCGCAAAACGCCCGTTATCGGCGGCACGCCGCAGCCGTTCACGTACGGCGACTGCCAGCGCGAGATGGATACGATCAACCAAGCGTTCATTGAAGTGATGACGGAGGGCGACTACAACGGGCGCGTGTTCACTTTTCCCATCCCCACCTACAACATCACAAAAGATTTTGACTGGGAGCACGAGAACGCCGCACTCCTGTTTGAGATGGCCTCAAAGTTCGGCATCCCCTATTTTCAAAATTTCATCAATTCGCCGCTGGACCCCAGCGACGTGCGGAGCATGTGCTGCCGGCTGCAGTTGGACCTGCGCGAACTGCGCGCGCGCGGCGGCGGGCTGTTCGGCTCGGCGGAAATGACAGGCAGTGTTGGCGTGGTCACCATCAACCTCCCGCGCATCGGGTACCTTTCCAAAACCAAAGAGGAGTTTTTCACGCGGCTGGAACGGCTGATGCAGCTCGCCAAGCAGTCGCTTGAGATCAAACGAAAAGTGGTGGAAGAAAATATCGCGCGCGGCCTCCTCCCCTATACCAAACGTTACTTGCCATCGCTCCATAACCACTTTGCAACCATCGGCTTGAACGGCATGCACGAGACATGTCTGAACTTTTTGGGGGCAGATAAAGGCATTGATACGCCGGAAGGCAAGACGTTTGCGCTTTCGGTGCTTGATTTCATGCGTTCCAAACTTGCCGACTTTCAGGAAGAAACGGGCAATCTGTACAATCTGGAAGCAACGCCGGCGGAAGGAACGACCTATCGGTTCGCCAAAGAAGACAGAGTGCGCTTCCCTGATATTATACAGGCCGGAACGCCCGACGGCCCCTACTACACCAACTCCACGCATCTGCCGGTGAGCCACACCGACGATCCGCTTGCCGCGCTTGATCATCAGGACGAGCTGCAGACCAAGTATACCGGCGGGACCGTTCTGCATTTGTTTTTGGGTGAGCGGCTGCGCGACTGGAAAGCGACGCGCGCATTCGTGCGCAAAGTCGCCGAACGGCACCATCTCCCCTACTTCACGCTCACGCCCACGTTCAGTATCTGTCCGTCGCACGGGTACATCGCCGGTGAGACAAAGCAGTGCCCGCAATGCGGCACTGCGTGCGAGGTGTGGTCTCGCATCGTCGGCTATTTCCGCCCCGTCAGCCAATGGAACAAGGGCAAAAAGAGCGAGTTTGCGGAGCGCACGCCCTATATGGTATCGGAAACAACCGGGGTTCTCGTATAGTATGGTCATTGGCGGATTGCAAAAACTCAGCTTGATAGACTATCCCGAAAAAGTCGCGGCAGTGGTGTTCACGCAAG
>JBBTXL010000027.1:0-6401 GCA_038062295.1 Patescibacteria group bacterium | reverse complement strand
TGCTGGTGAAGAATATCTATAAAGTCGAGATCGAAGCGCTGCCACAAGATGTTCCGCACGAGATAACGGTGGATATCGGAAAACTTATTACCTTTCACGATGCCATCACGCTTGCCGATATCGTTCTCCCGGCAGGCGCGAAAGTGCACGGCGATCTCAAAGAGGTCATTGCAAAGGTTATGCCGCCCCGCACGGATGTTGAGCTTGCGACGCTCCAGGAAGAAGTTGTCATGAAAGTCGACGAGGTGAAGGTGGAGACGGAAGAAAAGCGCAAGGAGCGCGAAGCCGCCAAAGTGGACGCAGAAAAGGGAGAAAAGGAAGCGGCGCAGTAGCTCGCACGATGGAGTATTTTTTAAACGTTGGTGCGCTCCTGCAACATACGCCTCCCGGCCGGTGCCGGCGGGGGCGTTTCTTTTTTATGTGCGTCGCTCTCATTTTCTTTTTTGGATGGGGTGGTGCTTCCGTTCATGCGCAGGACGATGTTATTGTTTCCGAACAGAAGCAGACGCTGCGCGGTCAGCTGAAAGAGATCGAACAGCAGATCAACGAATACCAGGAAAGTATCGCGACGACAAAACAGGAACAAAAGTCGTTAAACCAGGAGATCGGTGTTCTGGACAAACAGGTAAAAAAGCAACAACTGCAGATCCGCGAGATAGACCTAAGCCTTGCGGACGTAGAGGATGATATACGAACAAAAACCGCGGAGATCGACAGTTTGGAAGGGCAACTCGCAGAACGCCGCCAGCTGTTGCTTGCATCCGTACGGCGTCTGAATGAGTATGACGGTACGAGTGCGGTAAGTTTGTTCTTGCGCAGCGAAAGCATCTCGGTATTCTTCAGTCAGATGCGATATCTGAAGAACATCCAGAACAATATCAATCAGTTCATTGCGAACATTGACGATATCCGCACGAATCTTGAGGAACAAAAGACGGATCTTGAAGGGAAACGGTCTGATATTGTCCGGCTTCGTGGCTTAAGCGGTCTCCAGAAAACGGCGCTCGAACAAAAACAGAAAGAGAAGCAGACGTTGCTGGTTCAGACCAAAGGGCAGCAAAAGCTGTACGAGGCCGGTATTAAAAAATCGCAAAAAGATATCACGCTTATCAAGCAGCAATTATTCGTTTTGGAAAGCGTCGGTATTTCCATGTCGTTTGAAGAGGCACTCGCGAAAGCAAAGTTCTCGGGAGAAAAGACCGGGGTCCGCCCCGCGTTCCTGCTTGCTATTTTCCAGGTTGAATCAAAGCTCGGAACCTACATTGGCGGCGGTTCCTGGAAAGTTGACATGAAGCCGCAGGAGCGGCAGTCATTCCTGGTTGTCACCGGAAAGCTCGGACTTGATCCCGACACCACCCCTGTTTCCAAACGGCCCTCATACGGCTGGGGTGGCGCCATGGGCGCTGCACAGTTTTTGCCTTCTACATGGCTTGCCTATGAGGAGCAGATCGCGAGTTTGACGGGGAATAATCCTCCATCGCCATGGAACATCGAGGACGCGTTCATGGGTTCGGCGATCAAGCTGGTTTCCAACGGCGCCGGCACGCGAGCGTACAAAGACGAGCACAAAGCGGCGGCGATGTATCTGGGAGGAAGCAATTATAAAAAAAGCGTCGCGCAGGCATACGCGAACAATGTGATGGACTGGGCGGAGTACTATCAGGGTCAGATCGACGCTATCAGTGTTACCAACGGCACGAGGTCCTAGTACGATCAGTTATTGTACGTTCGCTTTCACGTCGGCGATCATCTGCGTGATGTCGCCATTCATGATGCCTTCCATATTGTGCCAGCTCATTTTTGCGCGGTGGTCGGTGACCCGGTCCTGCGGAAAATTATAGGTTCGTATCTTTTCCGACCGGTCCGCGGTTCCAATCTGTTCCTTGCGCAGTTTGCCGAGTTCCTGCTGCTTTTTTTCTTCTTGCATATGCGCGATCTTTGACTGCAATATCTGGAGCGCTTTTCTGCGGTTTTGCGCCTGGGAACGTTCGCTTTGCGAGGCAACGACAGCGCCCGTCGGGAGATGGGTCAAACGCACCGCCGTTTCCACCTTGTTGACGTTTTGCCCGCCGGCGCCGCCCGAACGGTAGGTTTCCATTTTGATGTCGGCGGGGTTCAATTCTATGTCGCTTTCTTCTGCCTCCGGCAGGACCGCAACCGAAACGGTGGACGTGTGGATCCTCCCTTGTTTTTCCGTTTCCGGAATGCGCTGCACGCGGTGAACGCCGCTTTCGTGATGCATGTCGGAATACACGCCACCCCCGTGCATTTCAAATACGATCTCTTTGAACCCCCCATGCGGCGTTTGGTTTGAGTCAACCACGGTGGTTACCCATCCTTTGTTTTGGGAAAAACGGGTGTACATGCGGAAAAGGTCCCCGGCAAACAACGCCGCTTCGTCGCCGCCCGCGCCCGCGCGGATCTCCACGACAATGCTTTTACACGCGCTGCGCTTGTCGGGAAACAACAGGTTTTGGATAGACCCTTTTTGCCGTATGCGTGCCGCATGCAGTTGCGCCAATTCCTCTTCGGCAAGCGCCCGGACCTGAATATCATCCTCCCTGAGCAGGGTTTCGTTCTCCGTTATCTCTTTTTCAAGCGCCTGCAATTTTTCCCAGGCGACGACGATCTCCTGGAGCTCCGCGTACCGCTGCATGAGCTTTTTGCGCTCCGTGAATGCAAAACCAGCTTCGCCTGAAGCGAGCTGGTGTTGGATGGCAGCGAGTTCATTGTTGAGCGCCTCTATTTTCTCGTGCTCCGTCACTTCCGTTTTGTTTTTGTGGCGACAGCGCCGGCAACTCTGCGCTTGAATTTCTCCACGCGCCCGGCTGCGTCCACGATCTTTTCTTTGCCGGTATAGAACGGATGGCATGCGTTGCAGATCTCAATGGCGATCTCCTTGAGCGTTGAGCCGGTTTTGAACTCATTGCCGCAGGCGCACCGCACCGCTGCCGTGTAATATGCAGGATGAATGTCTTTTTTCATACCGTGGCATTCTACTACATATTGCGGGTGATTGCAAGCTTTTCCATTGACTTTTGTAAGGCCATTTGATATGCTTGTGGCACCGTAGACAAGAGGCGGCGCGCTGTAAACAAAGCGGCAGAAGTCCTCTCGAGGGAACAGAAACACCGGTTTCTGACTTTCACCTACGGCCTGTAAAGGTCGTTTTTTATTAAGGGCTTTGTCTGAATGTTCAAGCCAACATGGCGCGGAACATTCAGTAAGAAAACCTTAACCCCCTCCTTTTGCGCGTCTGCGCGAAAAGAAGGGGGTGCTCAATGTTGTGCTAAATTCTTACGCTCACATTGTGCTCGCTTATAATTTAAAAAATATTGGCATGCCATTATCACGAGAAAAGAAAGGTACGGTACTGGGGGAACTGGAGAAGAAGTTTGCAAGCGCAAAAGCTATCCTATTTACCCATTCCACCAACATCAGTGTTGAAAAGATGCGTGAGTTGCGCAAAAGCCTGAAAGGGGCGGATACCGAGTATGTGGTCGTAAAAAAGAGTTTGCTCGGTATCGCGCTTGGCAAGGCAAATATCGGAACGGACGGCATTGATATTGCCGCAACGCGGGGAACCATTGGTGTTGCGATCGCATCGGGCGATGAGGTTGCAGCGACCCGCACGCTTGCCCTGTTCGCAAAGATAAAGGAGAACGAAACGTTCAAGTTGTTCGGCGGCGTATATGAGAAAAAGCCGGCGACGCTTGCCGACATCGCGCTGCTTGCGAAGGCGTCTACGAAGAACGACTTGGTGAGTGGATTACTGCGGCAACTGAACGCGCCGATCGCAAAGGTTGTGTACGCGGTCAAAGCGATAGCCGATACAAAACAAGCGGCGGGCTAACGCAGAATAAATAACCAATAACAAAAATCGTTATGTCAGAACACGCAAAAAAAGAAGTTTCGGCAAAGTTCGGGACAATCGTCGAGGAAGTGGAAAAATTGAGTGCCATGGAGCTCGTTGAGCTTGTGAAGACGCTGGAAGAGCACTTCGGCGTTTCAGCGGCTGCTCCGGTTGCTGTTGCGGGCAGCGGGGGAGAGGCGGTTGTGGCCGAAGAAAAAACGGCATTCTCCGTTGAATTGAAATCAGCCGGTGCGCAGAAGATCCAGGCTATCAAGGTGGTTCGCGAGCTGACCGGTCTCGGTTTGAAAGAGGCAAAAGATATTATTGACGGAGCACCCAAGACGGTAAAGGAAGGTATGTCCAAGGCGGATGCCGAAGAAATGAAAAAGAAACTGGAAGAAGCCGGAGCGACCGCAGAGATAAAATAACGCTCCATAGAATAAACAAAACCCCGACATGCTCGGGGTTTTGTTTGTCTACTCCTTTGTCTTGAGAAACACATACCCGCGCTCGGTCAGCAGATACAGCGCGTTACCATCGGGACTGACGGTGAAGTCTGTTATGGTCGGTATACTACCCAGGAGAAATATCTCTTTTTTTGTTTCGTTGCTTTTTTGTTTTTGTGTTTTTATGATCTTTCCATCGGTAAGCGTCCAGCGCGCATCGTCGGTTTCGCGCTCGTTGTGGCGCGATACTGTACCGAGTGTTTTGGCGAGCGTTTTTTGCACCATGAGCAGCTCACGCACTGCCGGGTCGTATACGTATGCCGTTTTTTGCTCGTCGTTCACAAAGTAAAACATATTGTCGGCGGCAAACATCCGCTGGGTCGCAAATAATCCTTCAAGCGGTGCGAGTAGTACGTACATTCCGCGCCACGATGTTTTTTCAATTTGGTAGAACAGATGCGGCGCTTCGCCAAATATGTATATGAACTGAGCGTCGTCAAAAATAAAGCGCGGTAAAAAACGGACAGTGTTCAGCGGAAGAGCATTCATAAACACAGGGGGTATGGTATAGATACCGTTCAGCCGCGAGATATCGCGTCCAGCGCGTTCCTGGAGCGTCACCGTGCGGTGTATGAGATAAAACGGCGTTGAGCGGGTAAGAAGCTCGTTGTGCGCGTTTGTCAGGAGCGCCAGTGCGGCTTCCCGTTCGTTTGCGGGGAGTGTTTCGGCTTGTGCGATCTTTTCCGCAATGGCGCCAAGCGCAGATGTTTGGCGGTAGAGTATGACGATACCGGAGAGAACAGCGACGCCGCAGAGAATCGATACAACAAGATACCTGTTGCCATGCAGCGCGGTAGGGTTAAGAACAGAGGCGATGCGCTGTCGCACAACAGACACGCGTTGAAAGACCGGGGCAAACAAGGCACCCGGAGAAAAAGGAATACGGACGGAGGGCAGCCGGACAACATTTTTTACGGTTAGACGTTCTTTGAATGCGGAGATCCCGGGCGGTTTTTTTGTGCGTATTTCAAGGAGGATGGCGGCCTGGTCAGGCACGTTCAGTTCTCGGCCATTCTTTTCGTACAGACCGGTGATGACCTCTCCCTGTTCGTCCAGGCGCAGCGTAAAGAGCTTGCGCAGGCCTTTATCGGAAAATAGGTCGGGAATTTCTTTGGTGCTTGCCATGAGCCGGTCTCCCGAAGCAACGGGGCCGGAGACGATCGTTGAAAAGAACCGGTCTTTCTTGCCGCGCACGGCGTGAGCGGACAGGTCACTTATCTGCCTGCCGCGGGAAAGAAACAGCGCGGCACTCCCTGTGCGCGAGAAACGGATTATTTCTCCCGCAATGTTCATGATGCAAAACTCAACATCACGTGCGAGTCCCTCGTGCGTCTGCGCGATGTCGGCGAAAACACCATTCGCGTTCTTGCAGCATGCCGCAAAGCGCTCTTCGGCGCTCTCGCCGTTTATCTTGTAGAACTCACGTTTTGCGGCGGACGCGACCAAATTCGGAAGAAAATCAAGTTCTTGCCGGCGATTCTTGAGAGAGCCAAGGATATACAGATTTCCCAGCGGTTCTTCGTCTATCGTTGCCGGTTCATACACGAATGTTTCCGTTCCCGCGCTTTTTTTGCTTTGTTTGAGGATAACCTCGCGCGCGCGAATATCGTATGAGGCCGTCGGCGCAGTGCTGTTTTCGGCGGATTCCATGATTGTATACTACCACTTTCATATGGTTGCATAAAGCATGAAAACTTGATACGATAATATCTGCAGAATATGACATTTGAGACATTTTTTAATTCGGAGATCAAGGCGCGACTTATTAAATTTTTCGTGTACAACGGCGGACAATCGTTCCGTGTTCCGGCGATCGCCGCGCGCCTGGACGTCCCGACGCGTTTGGTCAAAAAACCGCTTGCCGAGCTTGCGGCCGATGGTTTTGTGAAGGGGAGAGTATCGTCCGGTTTTTCGGTGAACCGCGCG
The DNA here is from genome assembly GCA_038062295.1 of Patescibacteria group bacterium. GTDB lineage: Bacteria > Patescibacteriota > Minisyncoccia > GWC2-36-17 > WO2-46-25 > JBBTXL01. The sequence goes on along the minus strand of JBBTXL010000027.1, from coordinate 116 downwards.
TTTCCGTTCCTGGAAGACATTAAGTTACTGGTACTTGAATTTCCACCTATTACCGACGGGCGACTAATAAAAGAAGCGAATAAGATTGGCCGCATGAAGCTACTCATTGTTGCGGG
>JBBTXL010000026.1:0-1589 GCA_038062295.1 Patescibacteria group bacterium | reverse complement strand
CGCATAAATCATGCCTGCTGTTGCGGAAGTTCGTGATCTCGTAAAAAAGTTTGGTACCGTCACGGCCGTTGACGGTATTTCGTTTTGCATTAACGAAGGGCAGATCACGGGATTGCTGGGCCCCAACGGGGCGGGGAAGACCACCACGATTCAGATGATGCTCGACCTGGTAACGCCTACATCGGGCGATATTGTGATCTTTGGCAAGCATATGCGGGATGCGCGCGAGGAGATACTCGGGAAGGTAAACTTTTCTTCACCGTATGTTGCGCTTCCGAATAATTTAACGGTATGGGAAAATTTGGCGACCTTTGCACGTCTGTACGGGGTACGGAATGTACATGCAAAGATAGAAGAGTTGTGTGATTTTTTCGAGATCCGTGCGCTGTTGCCTAAAAAAACCGCGATGCTTTCTACCGGCCAGCTCACGCGGCTGAACCTTACCAAAGCGTTGCTGAACGATCCCACCCTGCTCCTTCTGGACGAGCCGACGGCATCTTTGGATCCTGATATTGCCGATAAGGTTCGGAAAATGCTGAAACGCATTAAAGCGGAACGCGGTGTGACGATCCTGTACACCTCGCATAATATGGCCGAGATAGAAGAGCTGTGCGACCGCATTATCTTTATCAATCACGGAAAGATAACAGACGACGGGACGGCGCAGGAATTGGTTGCAAAGTATGGCAAGAAAGATCTGAACGATGTATTTTTAACCATCGCCCGCGGCGAATAGCACGGTGAGATTATACCGTATCAATGCGTTACTCATGCGGCACCTCTACCTGTATCGGAGGAGTTTTCCCCGCATCATGGATGTGTTCTTCTGGCCGATCATGGAGTTGCTGTTATGGGGGTTTTTGAGCGTATACCTTGATAAGCTTGACTTGGGCGGGCTGAACCTGCTGACACTGCTTTTGGGCGCAGTGATTTTTTGGGATCTGATGAGCCAGTCACAGCGCGCGGTTTCGTTCGCATTCTTTGAAGATGTGTGGGAGCGGAACTTTCTGAATCTTTTTGTTACGCCGCTCCGTGTGAGTGAGTTCACGGTTTCCACGGGGCTGTTGGGGTTGGTGCGTGTCCTTATTGTCGGAATAGTTTTGGCGGGACTCGCGCTCATGTTGTATCAATTCAATATATTTCAATTCGGACTTCTGCTCGTTCCTTTTGATATGAATCTTGTTGTATTCGGGTGGCTGCTGGGAGTATTTACGACGGGTATTATTTTGCGCTATGGGTCCGGGGCGAACGCGCTGTCGTTCGGGTTCATATTTCTCGTCCAGCCGTTTTCCGCCGTGTTTTACCCTGTTTCGGCGTTACCCGATAGTGTCGAGTGGATCGCATATTTTATTCCCATCACCTATGTCTTTGAGGGAATGCGCGAAGTAGTGGCAACGGGTATGTTACCCGTGCATAATTTACTGTTAGCATTTTTTGCAAATGCCATGTGCGCGGTATTGGTCATCTGGTATTTCCACCGCATGTTCGCTTACGTCAAAGCGCAAGGCCGCCTCATGAAGTTAGATTGAACAGACACAAGCCCCTTGTTATTTCCATTGGGTTGCATTATATTCAGATAGAAATTATGT
>JBBTXL010000025.1:0-6357 GCA_038062295.1 Patescibacteria group bacterium | reverse complement strand
TCGAACCTGGGACCCTCTCCTTAAAAGGGAGCTGCTCTACCAACTGAGCTATGGGCGCATCTCAACAACGATACACGATATAGTAATCGAAAAACAGAGATTTTTCAACCCAGTATATCAACCTCGACCAGTGAAACGTCTTGGCATGCCGTTGGTTTGCCATGAGATGGGTGGCTCGATCCGTGTTGCCGACATACAGGACATACAAGACGTTTCATGAATACGGCATGCCCAGTCGATGTTGTATTACTGGGTCAATGCCGTAAAAGAAAACGAGGCGCCGCACCTAATTATTAGGTCGTGCGCCTCGTTATTTAAAAGTTGTGCTTGGTACGTTCTTAGAACAAACCACGCCATTGTTTAAGGATATTTTTCGGATAGACCGATTCACCCATTGTGCGGAGCGCTTCTCCTGCTTTGGCGTAACTCTCAGGGAGTTCACTTTTGATAGGAAACAAGACCTCCTCGAGGAACATTGCGAGGGTCTGCTGCCAACCAGCAATATCATCTCCCATAAAGCCGTAGAGCTCGATGTCGCGGCTGAGGCGCTTTCCGTCCAATTTGAGAAAACGCGCAGCACTACCAATAAACTCCTCACTTTCATCTTCCTCATTAAATGCGAGCCGGAGGCGGCCGCCAGAATGCTGAACAGCAACCTCGGTGATTTTCAGGAGCTCCGCCTGCTTTCCTGTGAGCTTGATCGGATCCCTGCGAGGGATTACAACCTTACGGCGAGGCTCATCGATCTTACGGATGTTTGAGAGAATACCGCGACGGGTATTCATATAAACCATCACGCTTGCGCCCCGGCCTCCGTAGAATTCCAAATTTTTATGCCACTTGTCGTCGCATTCGACCGATATACCCCGGTCGTTTTCACGTATCGTTTCAACAACCGTTCCCTTTCGCCAGACATCATTTGTCGTTCTGACCTCGCCACGAGTACCAAGAGGAAAGTCCTCCCAGCCCTTCTCAAAGTCATCCATGCCTGGATCGTTCCAGTGAAGCCTACCGCCTGTTGCTTCCGCAAGGCGGTCAATTTCAGAATCTTCTGTCGTCATCATCCAGCTCCTTTCTGTTGGAAATGTGCCAAACGAAATTCGGTTTATTCACTTGCCGAGAGCTTGCGAGGTAAGCTTGTGCAAATTCTGAAGACGCTCCCGCAAAAACCCATTCCACGTCGAAAAGCCGGGTTGACGATTTTTCAGGAGGTCAAGCAGTTTTACCGCTTCCATCTGAAGCTCGTCGAGATCAATGCCTTTCTCGGAGATTTTTCTTTTCTCATCATCTGCATGACCGCTTGCCATGAATTTAACCCTCCTATTTAGTTTGCAATGATCAATAATTAAACCAAACTTCACACGAGGAACATAGCAATATATTATGAAAATGTCAAGCTTCGGCAGGTGCCGCCGGGTGCGATGCTTTTGAGAATGTTTGCACATCAAGGCATGGCTTCTTCCTGACTTTGTCCCATCACATCAACAAAAACTTTTCTGGCTGAGTTCATGGTAGATTCAATTTTAATCAGATGTCTGTTTGCAAAATGGACATCAACTACTCTAAGCATCTCATACCCGAAAAACCCTCCCATGTGTATACACCGCCGGAACTCAGAATCCTTCAGGGTTTCATGCATTAAAAGAAACGCTAAATTACCATGCGGCATTCCAGATAACCATCTGTACCAGTAATATGATATTTTAGAATTCGAATACAGTCTGCACAATTCCTCGTAGTGCGGAAACACTTTCAATTCTTTTTCCGTTATGGCTTCCACGGAAGGAAAATTCCCCCGAATTTTATTATATAGTTTTTGATCGCCGCTCATATCATAATGTCTTTTTGTAACCAACAAAGACTCCTTCTGCCAAACCTGATTCTGTGCTTCCTCGCTAAGTGTGTTAAAATACCCCATCTTTAGTAGCTTTTCCATCATGGTACGAATAGGATAGAAAGCGTAAAAATCCCACTGCGTTCCATATAGAGATAAGGCAAAATCAGCATCTCGCCAAAAACTTAACGTAGTCGCAAAAATAAAATGATGCCGACTATCCAAACCCTGCGTATCGCGCTTTGCTGACTTAATGAGAATAATTTGCTCTTCGGCAATTTCTCGAAAAAGTTTGAACACATCAAGAACAACCTGGGTGCGTTGCTGCTCTGACATATCACCCGGCCATGCTCTTTTTTTTGAGTTTACCTTTTTCACAATCAAGCTTTGTTTCTCACCAACTCAAAGAAAATATTTTCCTTTGCCGACAATTCTAAAAGTCATAAGTTGAAATCCCCTTGTGATTTTATCCAATCCATCTGGAATTTCTTGAGGGCAGGCAACATAACTTGACGCCATTTCTCGTCATTAAATGCTTTTGCTGCCGACAACACCGCCTCTTCATCGTCAGCGTATGCAGATAGGGCGGCTATTCCAACTTGCAAAGCTCTAACAGCTTCTTGATTTCCCGTATTGTGGTGCTGCTCAGTCACAATGTTTACTGCCTCTTCAATGGTTTTTAACGGGAAAGGTAAAAATGACTCTGGAATGCTGGCGCTAAAAATAAAAATAAGCTTACCTTGAAAATATTCAAGGTATATACCCCAAATTTGAACAATTTTACTGGCTTCGTCTAAAGTCATATTCTGAAAATTAATTTTTTAAACTGACGTAGTGTATCAAAATGTGGACCCTGGGAGGTTCCTCTTTCGTTAAAATTTCGGACGGACCGGTCGAACTTCTTACCTCTGCTGCTCACCAAAACTTTATTAATTTAACTATACCTCGGGGAGGAAATTATTACGACTCCAGTTCCATAACACCGGATGCATCTCTACAGGCGTCACTGGCGCGTCCTGCAATAATTCTTTCCAGATTTGTGCTACTTCAAGAGAAGTCATCTGCGGTTGACTTAACCCTAGCTTGAGGGAGCATTGCAACACATGGGTATCCGGAATAATAGAAATCTCCTGCATATTCCTAAACTTGGCATCTGTATACTGCGAAAGGATGTACAACCAATAATTCGCCATTTTGGGTCCACTGATGTACGGAAAGTCTTTCCTCATATCTTTCTGGATAATCTTATGAACACCTGGAACATTCCAACCGCCTGCTTTTAAAAGTTCACGCGGGTCATTTGAAAAGTGCTTATGAAAAGCGCTTGAAACGGTGATCCAAATATCTGTGTGCTTGTTTTTCTGTAATGCAAGTTTATGTTTGAGTAATGATGATTGTATTTCCTCTCTGCTGTGATTTACGAGCTTCTCCGGAAAAAATAAGTAATTTGTTTGGGGATCCTCATAGGTCTTAAGAGCAGAAGCCCACATTGCCGGCGAATGTCTCTGAAAGTTAATACACGGGGGCAGGGTAAAATACAGATAGTTCTCTCTACTCCCCTTCGATAACCCGGGATTCACTTCGTGCTGCGAAAGGGTTGGGATTGCGCCTTGATGAAAAAGATCATAGAGTTTTAGTATTCGCACCAGCTGCGCCTTTTTTTTCATAAGCTCTCAAATTTGGTGGACCGATGGGGACTCGAACCCCATACCTCTGCTTTGCAAAAGCAGCGCTCTACCAGATGAGCTATCGGCCCGTTTGATTTCAGAACACTACCCTATATTCCCTCTTTTTTCAACTCTTCTAAAAGCTCTTTTTGGCGACGGGAGAGCTTGTCGGGGGTTTTCACCTGGATTTTGGCAAGCAAGTCGCCTTTGCCAAAGCCGTGACGCTTGGACATGCCTTTGCCTGAAATTTTCACAAGCGAGCCCGACTGCACGCCTGCGGGAACTTTGAGGTATACACTGCCCCACAGCGTCTGTACCTCCACCTTATCGCCAAGCGACGCCTGCGAGAACGACACGGGCACGGTGATATACAAATCGTCCCCGTCGCGCGTAAACATGCGGTGCGGAGCGAGTGATATCTGAATGTACAAATCACCCGCGGGCGTACCAAAATGCCCCGCGTTTCCCATACCCGAAAACCGAACGGTTTCACCCTCGTCAATACTTTGTGGGATACGAATAGAGAGTGTGCTTGTTTCATGCTTCACGCCCGTGCCGTGGCACGATGCGCAGGCGTGTTCCGGTTTTTCCCCCCGCCCATGACACTGCTCGCAGGGAGAACTCTGTACGATGGTACCCAGCATAGTGCGGTGCTGTTTGCGCACCTGCCCCGTGCCGCCGCAATGCGAACAACCAACGATTTTTGAGTGTGGCTCCGCGCCCAACCCTTTGCAGTGTGTACACGCGACATCGCGCTTCAAATGGATTTGTTTCTCCACGCCATGTGCCGAGTCTTCGAGCGTTACGGCAAGCGCCGCACGGATGTCGACGCCGCGGCGCGCGCGCTGTTGCTGTGCGCCGCCAAAGCCGCCACTGAAAAAATTCTCAAAAATATCGCCGAACCCCTCGCCGCCGACATTCCACTCAAACCCTCCCGCGCCAAAGCCGCCGCTTCCGCCTCCCGGCGGCGCGCCTGCGCCTTCAAAGGTGCGGCCGTATGTATCGTACTGCGTACGCTTTTGCTTATCCGAGAGCACCTGATACGCTTCGTTCACTTCCTTGAACTTCGCTTCGTTGCCTCCCTTTTTGTCGGGATGGTGCTCGTGTGCGCGCTTGCGATACGCTTTTTTTATCTCGTCGTCGGATGCGTTCCGTCCGACGCCGAGTATATCATAATAATCTTTTGCCATGAAAACGGAGAGAGCTTAGCGAGGAATATTGATGGCAGGCTCTGAACTTTTTTTGAGGGTGAGCGCTTCCTGTTCGATCTCCGCCTTTTCGCGCCGCACCACCCCGCTTTTGGCGAGTATCAAACTCGCGAGCCACGCCACGAACACTGCAACGCGATTGACGACAAGGCCGAGCGATTTAATGGCAAAAAACACCGATACAGAGATTAAGAACGGAACCGCAATGTCTTTATATGCGCCCAGCGTCTTGTTTACGTATTTGTTCGCAAGAGCGGTAAGCAGGTCGGCAAGCCGTTCGTTTCCGGTAACCGGAATGTCAAATTGCGTTCCCAAACTCCCGCGCTGCCGCTCGAGTTCCCCCGCAAGTGCCTCACGCGTTACGGAGTCGCGCTGGGCGGCCTGCTGTATCTCTTCCGGAACACCGGCGGCGAGAAATTCGTCTATGGTCATCCCTTTTTTATAGGGCGGCATATACTTTTCCGCGAATGGTTCAAGCACCGGCATCATGAAAGAGATCGTCGCGGAACTCATTTCCACATCGTCAAACTGTAATGCGTACGCGTATCCAACAACCGCAAACAACACAGCAACCGCCGTCAGGATGGTGGGGATGCCGCGCGTGGCAAGTGGAAAGAACCGCACAACCGTCCGTTCCCGGGCGAAAATATGGGCCAGCGATGAGCCATACATGAAAAACAACGCGGCCGCAAGGATGCCGCCCAAAACATAGGACGGTGTAACGCCAAAAAATATCAGAAATCCGAGCAAAAAAGCCGCTGCGATAACATATAATTCACGGACACTGAACAAAAATGCAGAAAGCGTATAGAGCGCAAGAAACAGTGTGAGTAGCCCGACCAGCGCACCGATGTCGCCGGCCGAAACCAGGTGGCCATCCGCCCGCACAATGCTCCAAATAAATAACGAAATCGCCAACGCAAGCGCCACCGCTATTCCGTGTACGACGCGATGTTTGCTCAAGGTCATTCTTTTTTCTCTTCTACTTCTCCTTCAATGGGCTTATCATCATCGCCCTTTGTACCGCCCCCTTCGCCAGCGGGTCCGCCGGCCGGCGAACCGCCGTACATTTCACTGCCGATCTTTTGCGCGGCCTGCGCGAGGTCGTCCGTCGCTTTTTTGATGGCCGCCGTGTCATCGCCGTCCTTCACCTGCTTGAGCGCGGCAACCTTTTCTTCCAGTTCCTTTTTGATGTCCGGTTTCACTTTGTCACCAAGGTCGCGCAATGTTTTTTCCGTGGAATACATCAACGCCTCTGCGGTATTTTTCACCTCAATTTTCTCCCGCTGCGCTTTGTCTTCGGCGGCATGCAGTTCCGCGTCTTTTTTCATCCGCTCGATCTCTTCTTTGGACAGACCGGATGACGCTTCAATGCGAATGGACTGCTCCTTGTTGGTCGCCTTGTCCTTTGCTTTCACCTGCAGAATACCGTTCGCATCAATATCAAACGTCACTTCAACCTGCGGCACGCCGCGCGGCGACGGCGGAATACCGTCTAAAATAAACCGCCCCAGTGTTTTGTTGTCGCGCGCCATCTCACGCTCGCCCTGGAGTACATGCACTTCAACCGACGGCTGGTTGTCCGCCGCGGTGGAAAAGATCTGCGTGCGCGCGACCGGTACCGTCGTGTTTTTCTCTATCATTTTAG
>JBBTXL010000024.1:3391-9285 GCA_038062295.1 Patescibacteria group bacterium | reverse complement strand
GATTTTCACAGGCATTGCTGGACGAGGGACAGTTTGCAGATTTTCCGGTTGAGCGTGGCGGCACCATACAGGATCTGGAAGTCATTTTCCCGGAAACCCCCGGTAGCGGCTCATTTCTTTTTGACCGTATCGTTATCGATCACTGTATTTCATAAGTTACCCATATCATGGCAAAAAAAATACTCTATCTTCAGCCGAACGAGAATATCGCGTATCTTATCCATCGGCTTGAGAACGTCGAAACGGATGAGGTGTATCTTGCCGCCGATGCGTACCCAGAATTTTTTGAAGATATGGTAACGGTGCGGCTTTTGAAACGGGAAGCGGAGTTTCTCAAAAAAAAGATCACGGTCGTTTCCCAGCATGAACGCGTTATTACGGCCGCACAAAATGCCGAGTTGGATACGCGTGCGGGTGACGCTCTTGATTTGGATGAGTCATTCCGGGAAAGCACGGTTGCTGCGGAAGCGGCAGCGCAGCCGTCGGGAGGGGATGTCGTTTCGGATGAAGAAGTTTCCGTCCGTGTTGTGACGCCAGGCGCCGCCGACGACCGTATTGAAAAAATGCCACCTCTCGGTCAGACACCAAAAAGGAGTTTCGGCCAGCCGCCGCTGTTTGCGGAGCGGCGCGGCGAAGCTGCACGTGGCGCAGCGCAGGTCGTCGGGCCCCGCCGTATGCGTATTTTTTTTGTTATTGTCGTTGTTGTTCTGGTCGCGGGCGGTGTGGGGTATTACGCTCTCGCGCCGCGGGTAACGCTCAACATAACTCCCAAAAAAGAATCGGTGAAATTCGAGTTTGCCGTGAAGGCCGATACGAAGATCTCCGCCGTGGATCTTGAAAATAACGCGATTCCCGGTCAGCTGGTCAGCGTGAAGAAAGACGTTTCAGATACTTTTTCCGCCTCGACCCGCAGGAGCAACGATACAAAGGCAACGGGTCATATTACGATCTATAACGAATACGGTTCCGCGCCGCAAGTTCTAGTGAAAACGACCCGGCTGAAAACATCCGACGGGAAGATCTTCCGTCTGGCGCAGGCGGTAACCGTTCCCGGTGCAAAAATGGAAAATAATAAAGTAGTGGCTCCGGGCACCGTGACGGCGACCGTGGAGGCGGACACCGCGGGGGCCGAGTACAACATCGGCCCCTCCGACTTCTCTGTTCCGGGATTTGAAGGGACGCCAAAGTTTCTCGGTTTTTACGGAAAGTCGTCCGATGCCATGACCGGCGGAGGTGCGGGGAGCGGTTTTGCGGCGTCTCCGGAAGATCTTGCGAAAGCAAAGGTTGCGCTTGAAGAAAAGATCGGGACGATCTCGGATGTGTATGTCAAAGGAAATATTCCGCAGGGACTTGAGGTGTTGCCGGACGTCCCGAGCGACCGGGATATTCAGTTTGTCGCAGAGGACCCCAATGCGGATGGAACATTCCGGGCAACGCTTACCGTGACGGTTCGGGTCTTTGCGGTCGCAGAGCAGGATGTGCTGGCGCTCTCGGAGCACGTGATCTCCTCGCGCGCCGCGAATGATGCCGAACCATCAGGTTTGGCATCCCGAACTCTTTCCTACGCCCGTGCTGTGCGTAGCCAGGATGCGGCGTCGGTTTCGTTTTCCGCAACCATTGACGAGCAACTAGTACGCGTCGTTGATGGTTCTGCGCTCAAGAACGATCTGGCGGGAAAGAGCGAGTCGGAGATCAAGGATATGCTCCGCGGTAACGATGCCATTGAGAACGTTGAGCTTATTTTCAGGCCATTTTGGATCTCTGCGGCGCCTCGAAATCCGGAACGGATCACCGTAAACGTCAACGAGGGGTAACTGGGGCTTGACGGCACTTCTATTATTTGCTACAACAGAGAGGTTATTTATGCAAAATGAAAAAGTGCGGAAACAGGGGGTCATCGAGGAGAACCTACCCAATACTATGTTTCGCGCGAAATTTGACGATGGCACGGCTGCGCTGGTTCACCTTTCTGGAAAAATGAAGATGTATTACATCAAAGTATTACCGGGGGATCGCGTTATCGTCGAACTGAGCCCGTACGATCTTACGAAAGGAAGAATTGTGCAGCGGCTGAAATGATATGAAGATACGAGTATCGGTAAAAAAAATCTGCGCAAAATGCAAAGTTGTCCGCAGGCAGGGCCGCCTGTGGGTTGTGTGTTCTACGCCAAAACATAAACAAAGACAAAAGTAATTATGCCACGACTGGTCGGTGTGAATATTCCGGACAACAAGCGCGCGGAGATCGCGCTGACTTATATTTACGGCATCGGGCCGGCCGCCGCCCAAAAGATCTTGGGGACTGCGAAAGTATCCGCGGACAAGCGGGCCAAGGATCTGACCGGCGAAGAGCTGAATCGGCTCAAAGATATTATCGAAAAGGAGCACACAACTGAAGGGGAATTGCGTCGGGAGATCATGCTCAACATCAAACGGTTAAAGGATATCAAGACCTATCGCGGCACGCGGCATACGCGCGGTTTGCCGGTGCGGGGACAGCGCACCAAGACGAATTCCCGGACGCGCCGCGGCAACGTGCGAAAGACCGCGGGGTCGGGCAAGCGGGCGCTGGATAAGAAATAAGGGCTTTGTCCACAATTTGATGTCTGATGTAAGTCGGGCGGCAAATTGTGGACACAAAACCTTATGGTGAGCCTGTCGAACCATTACGTAACCCTTCGACAAGCTCAGGGTACTCAATGTGATAGTAAAATTTACTTCGCATTGAGCTCGAAAATTTTAATCACATTGGTATGGGTAAGAAAAAAGTTTTAAAACAAACCGAGGAACAGCTTTTGAAAGAAACAGGTGAGCGGGAGTCCGCAGCCACAAAATCCGCCGCGCCGGCAGGCGTGCGGCGTTTTGTAAAATCCGGCAGAGCGTATGTCCAGGCGACGTACAATAATACGCTGTTGACGCTGACCGACGAAAAAGGCAATGTTCTTGCCTGGGCGTCGTCGGGCGGGCTTGGTTTTAAAGGAGCAAAGAAATCAACTCCGTTTGCGGCCACCAAAGTTGTGGAAACCGTTCTCGAAAAAGTGAAGAAATCCGGACTTGAAAATGTCGCCGTTTTTGTGCGGGGCATCGGATCGGGGAGAGAATCCGCCGTGCGGGCGCTTGCGGCGAACTTGAACGTGACGGCAATTTCCGATATTACCCCTATTCCGCATAACGGATGTCGTCCTCCGAAGGTCCGCAGAGTGTAAAGACTGTTTATGATAGACCCAAAATGTAAACAATGTCGCGCGGCAGGTGAAAAGCTCTTTTTAAAAGGAGCGCGTTGTTTTTCGCCGAAATGCGCCATGTCGCGCACGCCCACGCCGCCGGGAATGCACGGCGCAAAGCGCCGCCGCGCGCGTTCCGAGTTCGGCGTGCAGTTGCGGGAAAAACAAAAAGTGAAGCAAAGTTACGGTATGCGTGAGCGGCAGTTCAGAAAATACTTTGAGATCGCCGCAGGAAGCAAGCAACTCACGACAAGCGCTTTAAGTTCACTGTTGGAAACGCGCCTTGACAATGTGGTGTTCCGATTGGGACTTGCGGGGTCGCGCAGCCAGGCGCGACAAACGGTCGGACACGGGCATTTTACGGTGAACGGACGCCGTGTGGATATTCCTTCATATCACGTGAAACAGGGCGACATGATCGCGATTCGTTCCGGATCGGAGCAGAAGAAAGTATTTCAGGATGTCCGGACTATTGTAAAAAAGTACGATCCGCCCGCGTGGCTGGCGCTTGATAAGGAACATCTCACGGGGAAAGTGCTGCACATGCCCGTACCGGATGAGATGGACGTGCCGTTCAACCTGCAGCTTGTCACGGAGTTTTATTCAAAATAAATAATCAACGTAACGCACATCATATGCAAATCATTCTTCCGCAAAAACCGAATGTTGTTCAGAAGAACAACTTTGAAGCGGTGATCGAGATAGAAAGTCTGTATCCGGGGTACGGCATGACCGTTGGCAACGCGCTTCGGCGGGTGATGCTGTCTTCGCTGCCGGGTGCCGCGGTCACCTATGTGAAGATCAAGAATGCCTCGCATGAATTTTCAACATTGCCGGGGGTTCTGGAAGATATCGTGGAAATTCTTTTAAATATCAAAAGGATCCGTTTTCAGATGCACAGCGACGAGCCGCAGCGCATATCGGTTAATGTTCGTGGCGAACGGAAAGTGACGGCGGCGGACATTGAAGCACCGAGCCAAATTTCCGTAGTGAATACCGATGCGCATATCGCAACGCTGACGGACAAAAAAGCCGTGTTTGATGTTGAGATGACAGTTGAAAAGGGATTTGGGTACGTTCCGGTAGAGGACCGAAAGAAGGAAAAGCTCGAGATTGGTACGATCGCCGTGGATGCTATTTTTACGCCGATCAGAAAAGTGAATTACGAGGTGGAAAACATGCGGGTCGGTGACCGCACCGACTTTGACAAGATCCGGTTCGTCATTGAAACGGACGGGACCATTGATCCGGAGGATGCGTTTACGCAGGCGGCGCGTATTCTGGTTGACCATTTCAATATCGTGACCGGCATGGAGCGGATGCAGGAGGAAGCGGGAGCGGCGGAATCCGCCGAAGAGGAAACGGATGCCACGAAGACAAAGATCGCCGATCTTGCCATTCCCGCCCGCGTCGCGCGGGCGCTTGAGGAGGCGAACATCAAAACAGTTGCCAGTCTGGTCAAAAAAACCGAGGCAGATATTCTTGCGCTCGAAGGGATGGGAGAAAAAGGCGTGAGTGAGATCAAGAAGGCGCTGAAGAAATTAAAACTTTCGTTTAAAGAGGAGAAATAAACATCGTATGCGGCATCTCAAACGAGGACGAAAATTACATCGTGAATCTGCCCAGCGAGGAGCGCTGATGAAAGCGCTCATGGTTGCGCTGATCGACCATGGGAAGATAAGAACGACCGAAGCGAAAGCAAAGGAGCTTCGTCCGGCCATTGAAAAAATGGTCACCCGCGCACGCGCGAAAACGGTGCAGAATGTCCGTTTGGTGCGGCGCACCCTCCCGGATACTTCAACGAAAAAGCTGTTCGACGATATTGCGGCGCGGTACCGCGACCGAAACGGCGGCTATACGCGCGTCGTCAAGTTGGGGTCTCGGCGTTCGGACGGCTCACGCATGGCTTCCATTGAATTTGTATGATAAAGAAACATACCATAGCACACACTACGCATACTGTTGATGCCACAGGGAAATCGCTGGGGCGTCTTGCAACAGAGCTTGCGGTTCTGTTGCGCGGAAAACATAAAGCGACGTTCGAGCGTCATATTGACAATGGGGATGTTGTTGCAGTGACAAATATCGGGAGTGTGGTGATCACCGGAGCAAAACGGGAACAGAAAAAATATTATCGGTACTCCGGATATCCCGGCGGTTTGAGTACCGTTACCCTGAATGATCTTATGGAAAAAGATCCCGGCGAAGCACTGCGTCGCGCCGTCTATGGCATGCTTCCCAAAAACAAGCTGCGGCCGCGCATGATCAAGCGTCTTATCATCAAAAACTAATATGGAACTTACCAAGGAAATATCATCCGGACGATCCGACACTCATGACCCGCTGTCCGATATCCCGCAAGAGGAAATGGCGGCGATCTTTGAAAAAGCGGAGAAGTCAGACAAATATTATGCAGCAGTCGGGCGCCGGAAGACGGCATCCGCGCGGGTTCGCATTTTTACGAAAGGAACGGGATACACCGTGAACGGGAAAGACTACAAGGCATATTTCCCGCTGGGGTCGCTGCATGCCGTTATCGAGTCGCCGATAAAGAAAATGAAGAGCATGGATCATTTCCGTGTTGAGGCGTTGGTTTCTGGCGGTGGCATCCATGCGCAGGCAGAAGCGCTCCGCCATGGCATCGCGCGGGCGTTGGTGGTATTTAACGCC
>JBBTXL010000024.1:0-3381 GCA_038062295.1 Patescibacteria group bacterium | reverse complement strand
AAACGGTTGAAACGCGCGCATTTTCTCAAGCGCGATCCCCGCGTGAAAGAACGAAGAAAGTACGGTCTCAAAAAAGCACGGAAGTCCCCCCGGTGGTCGAAACGGTAGCTACTCGATCAGTGAGATGCGTTTGAGTGTTGTATCGTCCAGGAGGTACAGCGCGTCGTCGTAGCTGTTATAGCGCATTTTCAAGGGTGTTATTGTTTCTGCAATATCATATGTGTTCCGGCGGTCTCTGCCGTCCAGTTCGGTGAATTTCAACTGTCCTTCCGCAGCGAACAGAACATGTTCGTTGTCGAACGAGAACCAGCTTATACCGGTGATGGGTTTTGAAAAGCGCGTCAGGAGCTCCATGTCTCCCTGGGTGTGGCGCGGCTGGATAAGAATAGTGCGCAAGTACCGCACATAGACCTCGTTTTTGTTGTGCCACAGCAGTTTTTTGCTGTCGTCCGAGAATACCGCCGCAACGACATGGTCGGCAACGCGCTCAAAAACTTTTTGTTCCGTGTCATACAGATACAATTCGTTCGCGCTGTTGAGGAACGCAATGTGTCCGGCCGGCGAGCGCAGGATGGTTGTCGATACCCCGATGCCTGAAAGAGGGTCTTGGGTGAGTTGTGTGGTCTCGTCGGTGATAAGATTTTTTTCATAAAAAACGGTCGGTTCGGTCGTCGCATACACCACCACATCGCCGAACAGTTCAAATGCGCCGACGTTCTGTGCGGTCATGCGCGGTTCCTGCTGCGAATTGATGTCCGCCGTGAGTAAGGCGTGTTGCGCCGAGAGCGCGATCAGTTGCGGTTGCGCACCGGAGTACTGCCGCACTTTCACGAATTTTTCCGTTTCACTCTCCTGAATATCCGTGAACGCTTTTGTTACGACGTTCACCAGGCGCTTGCGCGTGATGTTCTTCAGAAAACTTTCAACGATAAGATAATCCTCGCCGGTACCGAATGCGATAGTACCTATGCGTTCTTTGGGGTCGAGCGTGATGGTTATTTCCTCGCCGTTTGTTGTATCAAGGATTCCGATGCTGTTTTCGAATGCGAAGGCGATGAGTGCCTGGGAGTCCGAGAATACGAAGTCACGGGCGTTCTCCGCAACGATGCGTTCGTGCACGGCGCGCGGGGGGAGCGTGATGGCGCGCGCTTCGGTGACCAGCCCTTCTTCAACGACGAGATTTTTCTCCCACGAAAAATACCCCTCTTTTTCGACACGCACGGTGTGTTCCCCCGGAGAAAGCCCGGAGATCAGTTTTCCTTGCGCAAGGAGGAGCGCGCCGGTTTGTTTGGAGATCGTATCATCTATCGTGATCGTGACGCCTCGCGGTTCGGCATGAATGAAAATACCGCCCGTTTTGGTGACGATCCCGTCGGTGAGGCGATAGCCGAGAGAGTATGCAATAAGGACGGGTGTCACGACGAGGAATACAGCCGTGGTGATCGCAAAATATATTCTCCGTCGCCGCAGAGAGAGAGTCATGACACGATCATAGCATATATTTCTTTTATTGACACTGCTTTTTTGCCTGGTATAATGGGCGTATGAAAAAAATATTTGTTACGAGAAGGATTCCTGATGCAGGGATCGAGCTATTGCACAAGGAGGGATATGCGGTGACGGTGAGCGAGAAGAACGGGGTGCTCACGACCGATGAGCTGCGCGCGGCGCTCTCCGGCAAGGGATACGATGCGGTGCTGTGTCTGCTCACGGACAAAATTGACGATACGGTGTTTCAAGCAGTCGGCCCGCAGTGCAAAATTTTTGCGAATTATGCGGTTGGGTTCAACAATATTGACTGTGCGGCCGCGGCAGCGCGGGGCGTGATGGTCACCAATACACCCGGCGTGTTGACCAATACAGTTGCCGAACACACATTTGGGCTGCTGCTTTCCATTGCGCAGCGGGTGACCGAAGGGGATCGATTTGTCCGTGCGGGAAAATATCACGGCTGGGAACCCATGCTGTTGTTGGGAAACGACCTGTATCAAAAAACACTCGGTGTTTTGGGTCTGGGGAGGATCGGCAGCAGGGTCGCGCATCATGCCGCACGCGGTTTTGACATGCGGGTGATATACTACGACATCAAGCGCGATGAACAGTTCGAAAAAGACTACGGGGCCGAGTTTCGCTCCAAACCCGAGGAATTGCTGAAAGAAGCGGATTTCGTTTCCATTCATGTTCCGTTGCTTGATTCCACGAAGCATCTTATCAATGCGCAACGTCTTCGGATGATGAAACCAACCGCATATTTGGTGAACACGTCCCGGGGACCGGTGATCGATGAGCATGCGCTTGTTGAGGCATTACGCACGAGTGTGATCCGCGGTGCGGCGCTTGACGTGTTTGAAAACGAACCGGCGCTGGCACCCGGCCTTGCGGAACTTGAGAATGTTGTCCTCACCCCGCACGCCGCCTCAGCTACCGAGGAAACGCGTGCTGCCATGGCTGAACTTGCGGCGCGCAATATCATAGAAGCGCTTGCGGGAAGAACGCCACCCAACATGGTACGCAGTTCTTGAACGCCATTCCTTTTTATGCTATAGTTATAGTGTAATCATGGCATACCAAACAAGCCAGAAAGCATTTTTAGGTGCCTGTCCCATGTGCCGAAGAAAGCTGAGGGAGGACAGGGTCCGCATTATTGACAAAAGGGATGCGGTTACGCTATGCTGTGCCACGTGCGTTTCTTGTTTAAGTTCGTTGTTGTTCTCTGTTTCCGCCATTGACCAAAATATCATTGCGACCGCCGGTCTTCTGACCGATGCGCAGGAGGCGGACATGCTTTTACTTCGTGACGACCGGGCGGTATGTGTGGATGACGCACTCTGTATGTATCGGTTCCTGGAGCAGAGCGGCACGCAGGGGAGTTTTTGAAGAGGAGGACCTATGGAAAAAATTTCAGCGCACACGCGCGTTGTGAAAAAGAGCGTTAATAATACCATCAGAAAAACGGGCGGCGTCCCGGCTGTTGTGTATGGGCATGGTGTGCCGGCGGCGCATCTTACGGTTGATGCAAAGGTATTTTCAAAATTATACAAAACGACCGGAGAAACGGATATCATCAGTCTGCACATTGCGGGAGAAAAGGCAGCGCGCAATGTGCTGGTGCAGGATGTTACAAAAGACCCGGTGAGCAACGCCATTACCCATGTTGATTTTCACCAGATCCGCATGGATGAGAAGATCACGTTGCACATCCCGTTGACCTTTGTCGGCGAATCCGCCGCGGTGAAAGCGGATGGCGGCGTGCTGGTGAAGAACATTAACGAGAAGAAACCAGAAGTAGTTGAATTACTTTCATTAGCTTTCTGCGACCAGACCAGCATCTTATCTGGGCCTTTTGGCGTTAAGCATTATTTCAATCCGAGAAGATAAAAG
>JBBTXL010000023.1:0-25624 GCA_038062295.1 Patescibacteria group bacterium | reverse complement strand
GCGCGGCGTACTCGCCGCGCGGAGCAGTCATTTCCGACAAAGTTAGTTTTGGTGCACGGGAGAGGATTTGAACCTCCACGCCTTTGCAGGCACCAGCACCTCAAGCTGGCGTGTATACCAGGTTTCACCACCCGTGCTCATATTTTCTCACCAATTCGTCTCAGCGCCCTTTTGATCTTTAGACGCTTCCTCCGTAAACAAACAACGCGACCATCATAATACATTTTCGGCAAGAGTTGCAAGGATTCTTGTTTCGCATACTTCAGCTGGTATACGGAGTTGTTTTTGCTTTTAGTTATATGCCCATGGACCCCTGCCAGCGTGGAAATAGCTTTACGTAGCCACAGTATGTGGTAGCTGCTTGCGGAACAAAATGCCGTGTAAAACATAAAACTCTTCTTCCAGCGCGGATCAAAGTAAGAGTAAAATGTCCCGTCTCCATCAAAGTGCCCCCGAAGAAAATCAAAAAAATATCTTCGCGGAACCTTTACTCTCCCTAATACCTTTGATTTGTTCGGAATAACGCCTATGTTAGTCAGGAATCTATATAAAACAACATCCCCAACCTGCGTCCGAAAACAAAGCTTGCCAGAACCGGACCGCTTCATACCTATCTTATTGTCGCGCTGCAAACAATATAAAAAGTTTATTATCTGTTCCTTATCCGCAGAAGTCAACTCTATATGCCGTCCGTCACGGGAAAGACTGCCATCGGTAGCTACAAGACCAACCGCATATGCAAACTGTGGCGACCACTCCATACCCTCATTATAACTCAAAGTAGTAGCGTCTGCCAGAAAACTTTATAAGAACAAGAAACCCCGCTTTCTACTGCGGGGCGTTCTCTGTGTTTTGAGCTTCCGGCGCTTCTGCCGGTACCGCCGGCACGTCACCGAAAGCGCTTTTCAGTTCTTTCATTTTTGCGCGCTTGCCTTTGGCGTGGCGAATGAAATACAGCTTGGCGCGGCGCACTTTCACGCTTTTGACAACCTCTATCTTATCAATAAAAGGAGAATGGAGCGGATAGGTCCGTTCCACGCCGACGCCCGATGCGATCTTGCGCACCGTGAACATGGCGTTCGTGCCGCTTCCGTGCTTGCGCGAGATCACCAGCCCTTCAAACAGCTGGGTGCGTTCCTTGTCCCCTTCCTTGATCTTTTGATGCACTTTGACCGTATCTCCCGGGCGAAACGCCGGTACGGAACGAATACTATTTTTTGAAAATGTGGCTAATGCGTCCATAATAGTGCAAATGATACAATTTCCCGATTGTAGCAGAAACCTTATTTTTTTTCAAGCCCCGCGAGAACCGTGCCCAAATCCTCCGGCAGAGGAGAAAAAAAAGAGACAGTGCGTCCATCCGGCAGAGGAAAAGTAAGAAACCCCGCATGAAGAAATTGCCGAGCACATGGCACCGATTTAAAAAGGCAGGGGGGAGCGTACGTTTTATCCCCCACAATGGGATGCCCGATATGCTTAAAATGAACCCGAATTTGATGCATTCTGCCGGTTTTTGGCATGACCTCAACCAGCGTGGCGCCCGAATAACTCTTCAAAACACGAAATACGGTTTCCGCTTCCCGTATTTTTTTCTCCGCGCCGGTCCGGCGATCGCCAACGGCAACTTGGCGCGCGCCGACGCGCGCGATAGGTGCCGATATTGCCCCCGCTAACCGCGCAAGCTTCCCAAATACCAACGCTGTATATTTCTTTTCAACCCGACGATCTTGAAACTGTTTTTTCAGCCACAAAAACATTTCAGGAGTTTTCGCAATAACCATCAACCCCGAAGTTTCTTTATCCAGCCGATGCACAATGCCCGGCCTGACGGGAGATTCTCCTACTGTGTGCAACCCTGGCCACCGCGCCAACAAACCGTTCACCAGCGTCCCTTTTTTGTGCGTGGCACTGGGGTGCACGACTACACCCGCGGGTTTGTCAACGACCACAAACTCCTTTTCATCCGCGATAATGCGAAACGGAACAGTGCTGTCAGGCGCAAGTGTTATATCCTCTTTCTCTCGGAACGCAACCGAAATACTATCCCCTTTTTTTACGCGAGCATCTTTTTCGGCCTTTTTGCCGTTGAGCGCAACAGCTCCCTGTTTCAGAAGCTGTTGAAAGTAACTGCGGGAGTATTCCGGAAAACGGTCCGCAAGAAACCTGTCCAACCGGGCAGAAGCGCCGGTCGGGGCATTCTCAACGGAAAATTGTCGGGTAGTCATAGCGCATCGCGGAGCGGACTTTCCGCATCGTTCCTTCCGTTTCCTCACACGCACGCTGCGTCCCTTCTCGCGCCACCAGCGCACAATATGCTTTGTCGCGCGCGAATTCCCCGCGGGCGCGGCGAATCGGTTCCAAAAACGCATTGACCACATCAGCCAGGTCGGCTTTAAAGTCAGCATATCCTTTCCCCGTATACATCCGCTCGATATCGGGAATGCTTTTCCCCGAAAACAAATGGTACATGATGAGCAGATTTGCCAGCGCCGGCTTGTGCACCGGGTCATAGATGATTTCCTTCCCCGAGTCTGTCGTTGCCGACTTTATCTTTTGCGCCACCGCATCCGCGCTGTCCGAAAGAAAAATGGCGTTCCCACGTGACTTGGACATTTTTTGCTTTGCATCCAAGCCCATCAGGCGCGGCGCTTTAGATAACAATGGCTGCGGTTCCTTGAACACAACACCGAACGTCCGGTTGAACGCGCGCGCAACATCGCGCGTCTGCTCCAGGTGTGGCAATTGATCCTCCCCCACCGGCACCAGGTCGGCGTTAAACGCCAAAATATCCGCGGCTTGTGAAATAGGCATGCTCAACATTCCCAGCGACATGGCGCCTTTTCCCGTTGCTTTCGTTTCTTCTTTGATAGTCGGGTTCTGTTGTGCGCGGGCAACCGTCACGAGCATGGACAAATACATGGAAAGCTCCGCAAGCGCGGGAACGCGCGACTGCAAAAAGATCGTTGCCTTTTCGGGGTGGATGCCGCACGAAAGATAGTCCAACAACAGTTCGTACACATATTCCTCCGCATGCTCGGTTTCCGTGCGGTCGGTGAGCGTCTGGAAATCGGCGATGATAATAAACAGCTCATTGCCTTCGTTTTGTAACACTACGCGGTTTTGCAGCGAGCCGACATAGTGTCCCAGGTGAAGCGGTCCCGTTGGCCGGTCGCCGGTAAGAATCCTTTTTTTGGTCATAGTTTGATGCGAATAAAATTGCGCTTGCCGGCTTTGAGCACATCGCCGTCGTTCCATGCAACCGGCTCCGTCCAGTCGCGCACCACAGCGTCGTTCACCGTCACGCCACCCTGTTCCACGAGCCGTTTCGCTTCGCCCCTACTGTCCGCAAGTCCCGCCGCGAGCATCACGTCAATAATAGAGAATGGGTTTGCAGAAATGCGATATTCGGCAACCTCGGAAGGCAGTTCCTTTTTAGAAAATACTTTTTCAAATTCCTGCGCCGCATCATCGGCCGCTGTGCGGGAATGATAGAGCGCAACGATTTTTTTACCGAGCTCGATCTTGATATCTTTGGGATTGGCACCTTCGCTCATGCGCTTCTCATGCGCATCCAATTCGTCCTGCGTCACATCCGTACACAGCCAGAAGTATTTCAAGATCAACGCATCCGGAACGGACATGACCTTGCTGAACATCGCATTCGACTCTTCGGAAAGTCCTATATAATTGCCGACGCTTTTGCTCATTTTTTTCGCGCCGTCCGTTCCTTCCAAAAGCTGGGTGGTGAGCACATCCTGCTCGGGCATTTCGTAATGCCGCTGCACGCGACGCCCCATAAGAAGATTAAACAACTGGTCGGTGCCGCCGATCTCAACATCCGCCTGTATCACCACGGAGTCATACCCCTGAAACAGCGGGTAGAGCACTTCGAGTGTCGTAATGTCGCTCCCCTCATCAAGCCGCTTTTTGAATTCGGCGCGGCGCAGCACCTGCTGCATACTGCCAGCACTTGCAAGTTCCAGCATTTTTGCGATATTCTCCCGCTCGAACCAGGTGCTGTTGTACACGATTTCCGCTTCCTTTACATCAACGATCTTCCCCGCCTGCGCCAAGTACCCCTCCATGTTTTTTTTAACGTCCGCGTCCGTCAACGGTTTGCGCGCCTCATTGCGCCCACTGGGGTCTCCGATCTTTGCGGTAAAATCACCTATTAGAAGCACCACATGATGCCCCAGCTCCTGAAAAGCGCGGAGCTTGCGCAACGGTACGGTATGCCCTACATGAACATCCGGCGCCGTCGGGTCAATGCCAAATTTCACCCGCAACTGTGTGCCGGAGGTGAGTGCCGCTTCCAGATGCTCTTTCACGATAACATCCTCAACGCCGCGTTCGAGAATCTCCTTTATTTTTGCCGCATCAGTATTGACTTTCATGCTGCAAGCATAACAAAATGATGACGAAAAAGAAAGAAGAGGCGTTGTACGCCTCTTCTTTCGGTTACACGCTTGTGCAGCTCACAGAGAACAGGTTCTACCATAATACTGATTTGCCACCACATCGATATCTGCTTGCGTGACCGCACCATCAGTATTAAGGTCACGGCGCTTGTTGTACGCAGCAGGACTTACTGACCCAGTGACCGTAAGTACATCAAGAATATTTACTGTCTTATTGTCATCAAAGTCCGGCGGCCAGGCGTTCGCACCGCAGGAAAGCGTTGCGTCCGTTCCAATACTGCTTTCAAGGTAATCGGCAAAACCATCTGTATCGGTATCCATGGTCAACAACGAAGCATTGCTGAATGATTTTGTTTCACTGACTACAGCAGCTCCCTCTCTATTTTTCGATGTGACCCGGTAGTAATATGTCAGCGTCGGGTCAAGGTTATATAAACTAACCACGTGGGAAGTAACTAACCCACTCATAAGAGGTGATGTACTGGAACAAGGACACGGTGCCGTACCAAACTCCACTTGGCTTGTTGAAAGTTGGTCGGTCACCCACACAATGGTTGTATAGAAGGGGTTACCGGTGTTGGACGTTTGCGGCGGATTAATAATCCGTGGGGCGGCTATAGGAGTGACAGCGACAGAAGCTGTCTTCGTCACACTTCCGCCAGCTCCTTGACACGTAAGGATGAAAGATACGGTTGTGGTCGCGCTGGTTGTGGGTACACTCGCACTAATCCCCGTGCTCGACAAGGGTGGGTTTGAACCTGCCCAACTGTTAGTGAACCAATTCGTTGCCGATGACGAACAAGATGTCACATTGGTTGTTGACCACTTCAGCACAACCGCACCACCCGATGGAACCGGATTCGGGTTAGCAGTAAGTTCAAGAGTAGGGGCAACATTCGAACCTTGTGGAGATGACGCGTTACTGAACGTCTGCGTTGCGCTCGTTGCCAAATTTCCCGCCGCATCCTTTGACTTCACACGGTAATAATACGTTGGTGTGGTTGATGATAAACCATAGAGATTAATCGTGTGGGATGTTGTTTTTTCCACGACCACGGGTGTGTTGTTCGCGCAAGGGCACGGTGCCGTACCAAACTCCACTTGGCCGTCCGCAGGTTCGTTGGTTGTCCATGTAATGGACATAAAAGAAAGGTCATGGTTGGGATTTGCAGTCGTAATACCGCTGATGACCGGAGGGGTCACGTCAGAAGTTGTTCCGGGAGTCGGAATTGGAGTCGACGCAGCGCTCACCTTCTTTAAGTACCCGTCAGACGACCAGCCGTCAAAACCGTTTTGGTAATCGCTCCTCCACCACCAATAGCGATCGGCGTACACCGGACCCTCGCTGACAATGCCTTTGCCCCCTATTGCCTGCGTACCAAGGAAAGCGCCGGACAAACTCGGCTCGCGTCTCACGTTCACCGTATATGTTACTTGTACCGTATCCCCCCTTGAAAACTTCAAGACAGGAGTTATGGCAGTGATCACGACGCTTCCCCGACTTTGAGATACCGCTCCATCTCTCTCTATGATGACTTTTGGATAGTAGGTTCCTGCGGAAGGATATTCGCACGCATGAGATTGGGTAGCTATGTTCATACCTGCGTATTCCTTACTGGGAGTTACGCTTGTGTTCGTACTCGCATCCGTGCTATTGCAGTAGAAATAATAATGTGCGGGTCCAACGGCCGTTCCGGATACCTTTGCGGTGATTGAAGCTCCCCTGCGTGTAATGGTCCCACCTTCAAATTGATGGAACTGCGACGATGAAAGAGCAACTGAAGCTGTCTTTTTGTTATAGGTGGTAACGGTCAATGGCGATGATGTGGCATATCCTCCTGACGCGCTTCTCACAACCGCCGCAATACTGTGACTGCCGTTTGAAACGCTCACCGTGTTCAATGTTGCTTCATATGGAGCATAGAAATCCTCGGAACCAAACGGAGTTCCATCAACATAAAACCGCACCCCGGCGGTTTGCGCGGGCGCCTGTGTGGTAACTTTCACTGATCCTGAAAGAGCAACCGAGGCTTCTGTTTGGGCAAGCGCCGTGCTCGCACTGAGCGCAAACACAAACCCCGCCAACACGCCAAGTATCGATTTTATATGCATGAAAAATAGTTAGTGGTAATATCTCAATTGTATCACCCCCCCCTACAAATCCATAGGTTCTTATGCACATCAGACACCTCAATGTGCGCCCATGAAGGATCGAACTTCAGGCCTCTTCGATGTCAACGAAGCGCTCTACCACTGAGCTATGGGCGCAAATGGATTTATAACCGAACTAGTACGTTCGGGCGGGTAAACGCACGCTAGGGAACCAACCGCTTCACGTCGCGGGGGAATAGGATGGCCTCTTTCACCGAAGCAAGTCCGAGTATTTTCATGACGATACGCTCGGAACCCATTCCCCACCCGCCGTGCGGCGGCATGGCGTATTTGAATGCCTCCAGATAAAATCCGAAGTCGTCAGGATTTAATCTGAAAAGCTTCATGCTGTCAACCAATTGGTGGTAGTCGTGGATGCGCTGGGCGCCGGTTGCGATCTCCACACCGCGGAACAACAGGTCAAAGCTTCGCGTTTCGTTTTCGTTGTTCGGGTCGGGCATAATATAAAACGGGCGGAACTCGCGGGGGTACTTCGTGAGAAAAATAAAATCAGATTTGAATTCTTCTTTCGCATACTGGCCGGCATGTACTTCGCCCTGCGGGTCGATATCGGTGTCTTTGGAAACTTCGTGCCCATACTTTTCTTTGATAATACGCTTCATCTCGGCGAGCGGCACTGCCGGAATTTCTTTTGGCAACAACACCTGTTCTGCTGTGTGGAGCGCCAGTTCGCCGGTGTTCTTTTCCGCGACCGTTTCACATACGTGCCGTACCGCCTGCGTAATCGTCCGCATTACGTCGCGTTCGTCGTCAATGAACGCCATCTCGGCATCCAAGCTGATATATTCATTCACATGGCGGCTGGTGAAGTGCCGCTCGGCGCGAAACGCGGGCGCGACCTCAAACACCCGCTCGAATACACCGGCCGTGATCTGTTTGTAAAACTGCGGGCTTTGCGCCAGAAACGCCTGCGTACCGAAATAATCCAACGCAAAAAAGTTCGCGCCGCCTTCGGATGCCGCTCCCAGGATCTTCGGGGTTTTCACCTCCATAAAATCCATCGCGCGCATCGCTTCGGCGTACGCGACAAGCACGGTGTCGTATACCTTAAAAATGGAGCGTACCGTTTCGTGCCGCAGCGTGATGGGACGATGGTCCAGAAGCGTGGGCAGTTCAACCTTGAGCTCCTTTTTGCTTAAGTCAAAGGGCAGATCTTCCACGGGCGCCTGCAAAACCGCTATGGTTTTTCCCGCGAGTTCCACGCCCAGCTGCGCCCGCTTTTCTTCTTTCACCGTGCCGCTTATGGAAACAATGGAGCCAACTTTGGCAACCACCGGAACATCAAAAACCGCCTGCACGAGCCCTTTGCGATCCTGCACAACACAAAACGTGATGCCACCCATCTCGCGCATGGCATACAGCCGCCCCAGAAGCGTCACTTCTTTACCGATATGGTTTTTCAGTTCTGACGATAAAATACGCATGGGTATTTGATGTGTTCCCTCGTCGTCCTTCGGCAAACTCAGGACTCGCTCGGGACGGTTGATGTTACGACCCCGACGTAATGTCAAGGGGTGAAATCTAACCGGTGCGCGTGCCTGGATTCGAACCAGGAACCGCGGAGATATAAGCTCCGTGCTCTGCCGTTGAGCTACACGCGCAAGGATTCCGCGCGCATCATGCCGCAGTTACGCCCCTTTCATCAGCACTTCGAACTCTTCTTTTTCTATGGTTTCTTTTTCCATCAAACGCTTTGCTATTGTTTCCAATTTTGCCCGGTTTGCTTTGATGACCTTCTGCGCCACCACATGAGCGTTTGCGATCAGACGCTGAACTTCCTTGTCTATTTCAAATGCGGTCGCTTCGGAGTAGTTGCGGCTTTCATGGATCTCTTTGCCTAAAAATATCATCTCCTCTTTGTGTCCAAAGGTCATCGGCCCAAGCTTTTCTGACATCCCGAACTGCGTGACGAGACGGCGCGCGAGTTCGGTCGCTTTCTGTAAGTCGTTGGATGCGCCCGTCGTGAGCTCTTTGAACACGATCTGTTCCGCCGTGTACCCGCCGAGTATCACCGAAAGGTCGCTCACGAACTGCGTGCGCGTATGCAGGTGCCGGTCTTCGGAGGGAAGTTTAAGCGTGTAGCCACCCGCGCGTCCGCGCGAGATGATGGACACTTTGTGCACCGGGTCGGTGCCGGGCAGCATGTGCGTCACGAGCGCGTGCCCCGCTTCGTGATACGCCGTGATCTCTTTTTCTTTCGGAGAGAGGATATGGCTTTTCCGCTCGGGGCCCAGCATCACTTTTTCAATAGACTCCAAAAGGTCGTCCTGGAAAATAACGGTTTTGTCCTTGCGCGCCGCAAGGATCGCGGCTTCGTTCATAGCATTGGCAAGGTCGGCGCCGGAAAACCCGGGCGTGCGCTCGGCAACGCGCCGCAGGTTCACGTCGGGCGCAAGCGGCTTGCCTTTTGCATGGATCTTGAGTACATGTTCGCGGTCGTTGATGTCGGGCTCGTCGAGCACCACTCTGCGGTCAAACCTACCCGGCCGCAGCAGCGCCGGATCTAAAATATCCGGCCGGTTGGTCGCCGCCATGACAATAACATTCGTATCGCGGTCAAACCCGTCCATTTCAACCAGTATCTGGTTGAGCGTCTGTTCGCGCTCGTCATGGCCGCCACCAAGCCCCGCGCCGCGGTGGCGACCGATCGCGTCCAGCTCGTCAATGAACAAAATAGCTGGTGCGCTCTTCTTTGCTGTCTGGAAGGTGTCCCGCACCCGCGCCGCGCCCACACCCACGAACATCTCCACAAACTCGGAGCCGGAAATATGGAAGAACGGCACGCCGGCCTCACCGGAAACGGCGCGGGCAAGCAACGTCTTGCCGGTTCCCGGCGGACCCATCAACAGCACGCCGCGCGGGATCTTTGCGCCGATATCCAAGAACTTTTTCGGATTGCGCAAAAAATCCACCACTTCTTTCAGCTCCTCTTTCGCTTCTTTCAGACCCGCCACATCGGCAAACGTCACTTTCTCCCCCGGCCCCGCCATTTTCGCTTTTGTTTTGATGAACGAGAACGCCTGCATGGAACCGCGCTGCGCCTGGCGGAACATGAACCAGATAAGCACACCGATCAGCACAAACGGAAGCAAAAACGGCAGGATCATCTGCGCCCAAAATGCGGCACCCGACGGTTCCTGCACTTTGATACTCACCGCGCGCAGTTTCTCCGCGTCCACGCCATAGTTTTTGAGCGACTCGGTGAGCGACGCCTCGCTCTCTTTCTTCGCCTTCTCCTTCACGCTGCCTTCTTTCAATACAACGGAAAGGTCGCTTCCTTCCACCGTAACCTCCGCAACCTTATCGTCGTTGATCTGGGTAGCAAGCTGCGACAATGTGACCTCCGTAATCTGCTCCGCAGGCGAGCGGAACAAGGAAAACGCCGCGGAAATAAAAAGAAAAATTAAAACTGCGTACAGCAGGTTTTTACCAAATGCTTTCATATAGAAGCATTGTATACGCAAACGGGTGGGTTTGCAAACCCTTCTCCACACCGGTCACACTTTTGCGTATATACGCAAAAGTGTGACCGATTGAATATACCCGAACAATACTTGCAAACAACAAACTTATACCGCCGCGGCAGGCGGCGTTTCTGCCGCGACCGCCTCCGCGGCAGGTTTTGCGGAGCGCTTTGCCGGAACTTTCTTCGGTGCGGCGCCAAATCCGAGCGCCATGCGATGCTCCTGTTTCACCACCGACTGAACATAAAATTCGTATTCTTTCCCCGCTTCCAGTTGCTTTTTCATCTCCTCGTCCGAGCCGAACTCCGAGATGTGACAAAGTCCCTGAATGTCGCTGTCAATGCGGACAAACGCGCCGAACGGATTGACTTTCGTCACAACCCCGCGGACTTTGTCGCCTTTTTTAAATCGCTCGTCAATGTTCTCCCACGGATCTTTTTTGAGCGCTTTTACTGATAATGAAACTTTGTCGCCGTCAATAGCGATGATCTTGGCACTCACCGGGTCGCCTACCCTGTAGAGATCGGCCGGGTTTTCTATGAGCTGCCAGTCAAGTTCCGATATATGCGCAAGTCCTTCCAGCTGTGCGATACCCTCCGCTTCCACGCGCGGTTTGAACTTCACGAAAATACCGAAATTTACGACGCCCGAAACCTCCCCATCCACCACATCGCCCACGGCGTATTGTTCCAGGGCTTTTTTCATGTCTTCATCCTGCGCCTCTTTTTCGGAAATGATAAGCTTGTTTTCCGCCTGGTTGACGTCAATAACTTTCACCTTGAACTTAACCCCCACGAACTTCCCCAGTTCCTGCTGGATCTTTGCTTTGTTGCCGCCGTCCACCCGCGGATAGTTTTTGGTGGA
The DNA here is from genome assembly GCA_038062295.1 of Patescibacteria group bacterium. Classification (GTDB taxonomy): domain Bacteria; phylum Patescibacteriota; class Minisyncoccia; order GWC2-36-17; family WO2-46-25; genus JBBTXL01. Next base: position 14,706 of record JBBTXL010000023.1, on the reverse strand, counting down.
AAGCTGGGACACGGGCATGAATGCGAACACGTTATTAATCTCGGCGATCAGGCCGCCTTTGTTTGCCTCGCGGATCTCCACTTCCAAAACCTCGCCGGACCGGCGTTTTGCTTCCAAGTCGTCCCACGCAAGCGTGTAACCGGCCTCTTTGAGCGAGAGCTCAATAAAGCCCTTGTCGTTTTCAAGTTCCACCACTTTCGCGGAAATGGCGTCGCCCGGCTTCATATGCTTGATGATGTCGGACGCCTCCTGGTACTCCCTGCCAAACACCATGCCAATGCCGAGTGTTCCGAAATCGGCGTACAGCACCGCCTTGTCTTTTGACAGCACGGCACCCGCGATGACATCCCCTTTTTTGGGATACTTCGCAAATCCGATTTTGAGCGCCTCGTCCACCAGCGCTTTGAGCTTTTGGTTGCTTTGTGCCGCCTGCGTTTGTGTATTACTTTGCATTACAAAATCCTTTCCGTGCGGGAACTGCGCCTGCAGTCGTTCCCCGCTCCTCATTCCGACGCCTTTTCGCTATAAAAAACAAAAAACCGTACGAAATTTCGGTTGAAAGCTCCCCTACTCTATCCCATTCCCCCGACCCTGTAAAGTATTGACTTTTCATTAAAAATGCTGTATAATGCAAACCATCTGAAAAGTGGCTTGATATTTGACAATTACATAGTAAATAAACCGACAATCAACAATTCCTACCAAAGGAGACTGAGCGTGTCACTTCCCGGATACAATGACGATGATGTTGTAGAAATAACAATCAGGGATCTCCGAAAAATAGCTGATGCGTTCTTAGACGCTATGACCCCTGAACAAACACAAAAAGTCTTAGAAACAGTTCAGCTACGACTACTCGAAAGACAGTTTGTACCCGGTAAAACTTCCCAAAGATAGCACAGAAAAGGAGGGATGCAAAGTGGCGGAAAAAGACAAGAAAGACCAAGGAGAGCAGAAAGAAAAGCAGGGGAAAAAAACCATTTCTCTTGACGTATCCAAACCCAAGCGGGAAGGATTGCGCTGGCGTGTTTCCGCAAGCATCACCGTAAAGGCAGGAGGGAAACCGGCGGCGAATGAAGGCGTCTGGTTCCAGATGTCCGGGACAACAACGCAAAGCTTCAGTAAGACCACCGACGAGGATGGCATGCTGAATACAGACCTGCTGCTCCCCGTGGGAACCTACACCATCACCGCGAAACTTGCCGACGGCAAAAAAGTAGAAACGACTGTGATGGTCCAGGAATTTTTCTCCTCGGGAACGTACATCCTGTCCGAGCGAAAGTTCGTCGATGGAAAGAGGCTGGTTGTGTTCACAGTAAAGAACAAGGACAATGAACCCGTAAGCAGGGCGGTTTTGCAGGCATGCTGCTCACATCCTATCCCCCCCATCGCGGCAACAAACGTCGCGGGTGAAACATCGCTGGATATCCCGGCGTTTGAGGGAGAACTCGTACTCCGCGTATGGCTCCCCGGCGAGGAAACGGCGAACACATGGCTCAACTTCTTTAACGAACCCCTGGTTGATAAAGAAAGGAGATTAAAATGAAGATTCCGGAATTCATTAGAGAATTAGGTGGGGCATTGGGCCTGGATATTCTCTTTAAAGGACTGACTCGGGAAAGCGCCCGGGTTGTCATTGAAGAGCTGAAGAAAAAAGTTACGGATGAACACCGAGCGGAACTCCTGGTATACATCCGGGGGCTTATCGGATACGGCCCAGAAGGAATTAACGCATCAGCAGCGTTGCTAAGGCGTCAACAGATGCGTAAGGAACAGAGGGAACGCGCCTACGCTCCGCATGCGAAATATGAGTCGTGGAGTGAGGATGAATTCGTTACCTTGCTCTCAAAGCTGTATCTCTTCCTCAGTGATACCGTGCAGGAGCGCGAGTCGCGGCGCGAGGTATTCCTCTGGTTGGGAAATGTTGGCGACCAGGAGTTTGATGCGTTCATCCAGACTCTGCATCATGAAAAAATACTCCAGCTTATCAAGAAGTACTGGCACGAGCTGAAAAAAGCATGGGAAGAGTTCTGGAAGTGGGCTGCAACACAACTGCGCCCGGTTAATGACTCCATGGAAAGTTATGTTAATCGGTCAAGAGAGAGATCTGGTCGAGTACGGAAAACCTACCGATAACAGGCAATGGAAAGGAGAAAAAAATGAATGAGATTCTGATATCACTCAGACTGCTTTTTGATGCCGTTATGTGCGGCATCGCGGATTTTACCCAAGCAACACTCCGCGTCAGCGGAGTTGGGCGAACCGAGGCACAGGTATATCTTCGCGGGCTTCGAAACATCACGCTTATTGGTATTCTCGCGCCAGTGATACTGGTTCTTCTGGGAATCACCAGCGGACTCTGGCCGTTCACTGCCATCGCGGGAATTATTCTTGCGCTGGGAGTGCTTATCCTTGCGTTATACGCGACACCAATCGGCCTTGTATTGGATGCATTACTTATCATCAGAGCCGATGGGGCATTCAAGGCTATAACGGGTGGTTACAAACACATAGGGACCAGATATGTCACTTTTGTTTTGTGGGTACTCCTCACAGAGCTTTGTGCTACTGCGTTTGTAACAGTAGTACCGCTCAAGAACAACCCGCAGGTAATCCCCGCGGTTATTGTTCTGGCTGGAATCCTTGGGGTGCTTGCGCTCTTGGGAACTACTGGAGTCTTTGGAAAAAAGTTTGTTGCAGGGATTGCTTCGCTGTTGCTAATCGTATTTACCCTGTCATTCTTTTTCCCGAACAGGTTCCACCAACTGGAAGAAGTCCGACAAGCAGTTGACATGGGTACCCCGCTTCCTGGCCAGCAACAGGCGCAGGCGGTCCAAATGCCGCCGTATGTCACCACAAGCAACTATTATGTGGGGTCAGCCAACGCGGTGTTACAGCCGCACAACGACATCCCCAATGAAGTGACCACGCGGTCGGATGGAACAACACTCTACGTCACGAAATGCGACCGTGATGAGGAAATCACGGTGTTGAAACCGGGAGAGACGATTCAGATCGTACATCAGCCATTCGGGGAACTTTCCCGAAAAGCAAACCGGTGCAGCTATAACTTCTTCGGGCATGCCTATTTCATCAACGGTGACCCGGATGTGAAAAGCGGCGCCGGCATGGAGGGAGACAAAACACTGCCGGAAGTGGTGGAATCACTGCCCTTCCCTGATATCCCGGCCGGAGCCCTGGTGTTTTACGTCGCTCCGCCCGATATTGAGCGGCCGTACAAGCATGCCGTGATGCATGACTACATCAGGCAGCGGGTGGGCGGGAAACTGCTCGTCAGAAGCCGCTGGGAAACCGACATGAAAGTGTATGCCATCCCGAACTATCCGATGATCTATTTCGTAGACAAGGATAAAAAGATACAACTGGGATGGGACGGGTCGCGGTCAACATTCTTTGTTGAACCGCTCCCCGTCCCCTCATAAGTTCTTTGAAACCAATACCCCCGCATTCCGAAACATCGGAATGCGGGGGATTTTTTCGTAAAAACTTCTATTGCACAAAAATAAGCGCTTTCGTAATGGAGATAATACTGAACGCCAGCACCGCAACCGCGATGCCAATAATGGCATAGAGTATGGTTTTGCGCGCGGTGGCAAGCTGCTGTGCATCGTCGCGCGCGGTGATGAAAAGAAATCCGCTGTAGAGCCCCATCACCACGGCGGCGAGCGCAATGAACCATGCGAACCAGTTTACAATGGTTATCATGGTTGTCACCAGACTGTTGGCGGTAAGCGGTCCCCTGCCCGCCGCATCAGGATTGATAATTTGCCCGAGCTCGGAAACCGGCGGCGCCGCAAATATAAACTGCGGGACGCATACTACCGCAAGCAGAAACACAATGCCGGCTTTTTTCACCATGCCAGAATTGTATCATGGGCGCATAAAAACACACAACCCTTCCCAAAGGAAGGGTTGTGCTCGAAAACCGAAAGAAAAAACTACACTATCAGGAACGCGCGTGAAATCGCAACCAAGCTGAACGCAAGGATCGCCACCGCGATGCCGACGATCGCATACAAGAGAATGTTCCGCGCTTTCGTGACCGTTTCGGCGTTGCCGCCTGCCGTGATGAACAAGATACCGGCATACAGACCCATCAACACAGCAAGCAAACCGACAACCCACGCGACCCAGTTCACCAGGTTGACGATAATACCCACCATACTGGCCGTATCCGCAATATCCACGCCTACGCCGCCGCCCTCACCGATACTTCCGCCGCCTGCCGGAATGCTACCGATGTTCTGTCCCGGAACCTGCGCCAATGCGACGCTCGCAAACGAAAAGGCAAGCGCAAAAACCAATGCCAGAGAAAATATTTTTGTCATGTTTGTAAACACAGGAATAATACTGTCCGACCTTTCAAGATACCAAGAGAAAAACTATACAATCAGGAACGCCCGCGCAATCGCAACCAAGCTGAACGCAAGGATCGCCACCGCGATGCCGATGATAGCGTACAGAAGAATGTTGCGCGCCGTGGTAACCTTCGCCGCATCGCCACCTGCCGTGATGAACAAGATGCCCGCCCACAGACCCATCACGACCGCAACCAAACCGACGATCCACGCGACCCAGTTCACCAGGTTGATGATGATCTCAACCAGACCGGCCGTATCCGCGACGTCTACACCTACACCGCCGCCCTCACCGATACCTCCGCCGCCTGTCGGAATGCTACCGATGTTCTGCGGCGGCACCTGCGCCAATGCGACGCTCGCGAATGAGAACGCAAGTGCGATCGCAAACACAAATACCAGAGAAAATGCTGATTTCATGAGTGTTTTAAAAGCATTAATGCTATGAATATTCGACCTTTCTATTGCCGCTATTATACCGAATTTTCCCGGAAAAGAAAAGGAACTTATGCACATCCCATAAAATACAACCCGTCAACTAAGGAATGTCCGCACAATACTGATAATGCTGAACGCCGCGATGGCAACCGCGATGCCGATGATGGTGGCGGCAAGCACCTGCCGCGCTTTGGCGGCGCGCGCCGGGTCATCGCGCGCGGTGATAAAGAGAAACCCGCCGTAGAGCCCCATCACGACGGCAGCAAGGGCCACCAGCCACGAGAACCAGTTCACCAAATTCAAAAACGCGGTGATGATGGTGTTGGTCGCATACGCTGACCCGCACGCGGCGCTTGACGGCAACGACGTGTTCAGCAGGTCGGCAATAAGCGCCACGATGGCGGGCGCCAACAGCAGCGCAACAACTCCCAGCGCGGTGAACATGAGCGTTTTTTTTGCGTTCGCTGCCTTTCCCGGATCGCCGCCCGACATGAGAAAGAGAAACCCGACAACGAGCGTCATTAAAACGGCAAGGGGCGGGAGAAGCTGTCTGGAAATAAGGTTCGTGACGCTGCACACAAGCTCGGCAAATGTCGTGGTTTGGGTGGGGGGATTGAATATATACGGCTCTTGCCCCTGCAACTGCGCATTGGCGGGTATGCATTCGTAGTGGTAAGCCGGCGGCGTCTCTGTATTATCATAAAAATTAAAACATGCCGCATTGGCTGCGCAATCCTCCTGTGTTTTACACAGCGGATATTTATATGCATACACACCGCCTGCCAGCGCGGCAAGCACAAGCACAAGCACAAAAGAGAAGATGAGTTTTGACATATTAGATGTTCATCAATGCCCTTGTGATGGCGACAATGCTGAATGATAGGATGGCAACACCTACACCCACGGTCGTGTAAATAAGGTATGCGCGCGCGTCGCGGAGTTTTTTCTCGTCCCCTGCGGAGGTGATATACAGATACGCCGCGCGCAAGCCCGAGAACACCGCAAGCAGGGCGACGATCCACGCGAGCCACGACAGAATGGCGAGAATGATGGCGACGAGGTCGCAATTCCCCAGCGGCGTCACCGCCGTGCCGTGGAATTCGTATCCGAGCGTATTACAGGTAAGCTCGCCGGGAGTCACCCCGAATGGATCGCCATGCGTTTGACACAACGCCGGGTTGATGATGCAAATCCGGTTATCAGGTCCACAGACTGCTGGAGCAGGCACCGAACTGCAGTTCACGCACGCGCCGGTGCCGGAATCGTACCACGTCCCGATGGAACAACGCACAATGGGACAGGTTTGCGTTGCCGGGTCGTACCGGGGGTCGCTCGGATCGCACCAAACATTCGAACAGGTTTGCGTTGCCGGGTCATACCCGGGAGAGAGTGGGGTGCACATGAGCGGAATGCAGATGCCGTTCCCCGTGTTGGGCACGCACTGCCAGCCGTTGGAACACTGATACTCCTGGTTGCACATCCCGACAGAGAACGGAATGCGGCAGTACGTTTCCTCCTGCGTACCAACATCCCGGCAGCGCACATACTGCGTGTTGTTGCCCGTGGCAAGCGGCTGCGCGGGGGCGGGGCTGCCGACCGTCGCGCTGTGGCTGGTGCCGCCGGTTGCGGCAAACGGCGTCATCTGCGCAAAAGATTCTGTTGGTATTGCCGAATACACGCAGTTCGCGGCGAGTGTCGTTGTCATACCGATTGCCGCTGTTTGCATTCCGGTGGAAAGTGCGGGTGTGGGCGGCACTGCTATGTTGTTCACCATCGCGCCTGCGCAAATTGCCGTTGGCGGGCAGATGCCGTTTGCGGGGCACATTTGGCCGTCGGGGCATCGCGTGCCCGGCGTGCACGCACCCACGCCAAATTGTATCTGGCATGCTCGTGGCGTGATGGTTTGAGGCGGAGCGACTGCCTGACATTTCACGAAGTACGCGTTGATGCTGGGTAGTGTAAAAAGACCCACCACCGGTGAAAAGTGGCTCATGCCGCCTGTCGGTGAAAACAGCGTCAGGTTCGTGAACGTGAACGGCTCCGCCAGATCAGTGATGAGCGTGGTGTAGCGGCAGAACGAATCCTCTGTCGTGGTCATGCCGATATTTGTTTGGGTCGTCCCCATCGGCAAGGTGCCGGTCGGCGTTGCACCGGTGCATGCGGGAATAGGATCGGGGCAGATGCCGTTTGCGGGGCACATTTGGCCGTCGGGACAAATGGTGCCGGGAACGCATGATGTCGTTTCGCATTGCTGCGTTGCTTGATTCCATGTGGTGCCGGACGGACACGGCGGAATAGTACAACACGGCTGGCCGGTGCTGCAGGTGGCGCTGCAGGTGTATTGCTGGGTCGGACAATCAAACGTCGTCGTGCAACTGCCGTCCTCACACAAATCTAATGTCGGATTATATGTTGTCCCGCTGGGACACTGCGACACAATGCATTGCAAACCCGAGGCGCAGTTCACATCGTTTTCACACTGCGAGAAACAGGTACCGCCCACACAGATCATCTGACTGCCGTTTTGGTCCAGCGGACAGTCCGCGCTCGTGCCGCAAGGTAAAAGCCCCGCCGTGCTGGACGCGGCAAGGAACCCGGGCAGCAGCGCGTCGGGGTTCAACAGACATTGCACAAAGTTGTCCCCCGCGGTGATCGGCTGGGTTGAACCGGGACATACAATGGCGCCCGCGGGGTTTGGCTCGTAGATACACCCCGGTCCGCTCGTGATGGTGTCCGTATAGGTACAATCTATTTTCCCGTCGGCGTAGTAATAGCACCCGTTGATACCGGAACAGTTGTATTCTTTCACACTGTTGCCTTTGTCAACAACGATACACCCTGCGGGAATGCCGGCATTAGCCGCATTTCCTTTCTTGTTTGTTTCGTTGGTTGCGCGCGGCAAACAATTGACTTTGCTGTGCGTGGGGTCGGGGTCTGACAAACTGCCGTAATACACACATCCCGTTCCCCCCTGATATTCGTTGATGCAGTTTGCAACGCTGTTGCCAACCGGATTGTTTGCGGTTGCCGGAAGCGATAGTCCTATATAGCAGAATCCGTCGTTTTGACATGTCCACCCGGGGAGACATGCAACGTCCGCGCTGCATTTATCGCCTTTGATCGTTTGATAGTTGTAATATAAGCAGCCGTTTAACCCTTCGCAGTTATTGGGCGCCGTGGGCGTTGGCTGGGTACATGCTTCACCGTTTGGCTGCACGCCGACGGGCATAGCGGGGGGAGGCGGCGGCGCTTCGGTAAGATACGGCCGCACCACACCCCCAAGCCCTGGCCCATACGCGCAATCGTACACAAAGTCGCACAGGTTGTTGTAACAAATGCCGTCGCCCTGCGCGCAGTCGAGATCACTATCGCACGGAATGGGCGATTCGTTCAGGCACCGCGCGTATTTGCACTGCTGGTAGGTAACGCTTGTAGAGTCCTCCAGATCGCACACACCGCCCTGCACGCTCGCCGTGCAATCGGAGCTCTGCATACACGCACCAACCGCCTCCACGTAGCATTGTGTGGGTAGTGTGGATGAACTCGGCACACACTGGTTTTTTATGCTGTTTGCATTCATGCACCTCCCGTCGGCCGGACACAAATACGAACCGCTGTCGTTGACCCCCGGACACAACTCGCCTGTTTTACAGTTTGTTCCCGCGCATGAATACCCCACGCCGCACTGCGCGTCGGTCATGCACCCGTAACATTGCGTTGCGCCCGGCGTCGTATCCGACGGCCCGCACACCGGCGTTGCGCCGGCGCACGCGCCGCCCGGCCCCGTGCCGGTCGTGCACACATATCGGTTGGTTGCATCCACGGCAAAGGTTGCCACTGCGGCGAGTCCTCCCATGTCCGTCACCGTCAACGTAATGGTATATGTTCCGGTTGTCGTGTAGGTATGCGCTGACACTCGGCCGTAGCTTGACGCGGTGTCATCCCCCCAGTCCCAGGAAAACGAAATGGTGTCACCAAAGTCTTCCGTATCATTTCCTCCCGCGCCGCTCCCTGCTCCGTCCACCCGCACCGTGAGCGGCGCCACACCGATTGCCGGCGTGGGGACAAAGGCTGCGGTCGGCGCCGTGTTTGGCACAACTTCTATGTCCTGCGGCGTGACTTGTGTTTGCCCCGTATTATCCGTGGTAGTCAGTAAAATCGTGTATGGACCGGGTGTATTGTACCGATGAGAACTCTGAACGCCAGAGTCCGTTGCGCCAGCATCATCCCAGTTCCATGCAAAGGAAACGATGCCGGCGCTACTTTGCGACGCGTCAACGTATACCGTCGTGCCGGCAAGAACCGTGTAACCAGGTAATACGGTAAAGACCCCGTTGGATGCTCCGGAACCCGACGCAGCAGCACTACAACTATACTTGCTCACGAACGCCTGCCCGTTATTAGTATTTTCAAAACCGGCAACATACACTTCACCCGAATTATTGACCGCAACCCCAAATCCCGATTCTTCCGTAGAAAGCATAGGCGCGATGGCTGCCTGTAAAAGACCATCGTAATCACCCGAAAAATATTCATGCATAAACACATCGCCATTCGTGGTCGCTTGTGAACCGGTAACATACACTCTACCCTCACTGCCTGCCGCCACCCCGCGTCCCGTATCGCTATTGATGCCGTCGGAATTGTATGTCTTCACCCACGTAGACTCGCCGTTTGATGAACGATACGCATTTAAAGAAGCGTCGCCACCGTTGGTAGACTGATACCCGGTGACAAACACTGTTTGCCCGTCTTGACTTATTGCAATGCCTTTGCCGATCTCGGAGATTTGAGGACTGGGAAGAATTTCCCACCTTTTGTTGCTGATATCGTTAACATTACTGTTATAGCAATAGGCAGGGTCTCCCCACGCTTGGCAATCGGTATCGCCACCGTCACGGTCCTCAAACGCTGATGCTGCAAGAGTTACACGCGTTCCGGCAGATACCGATGAGTTTGTCGTTAACGTTATCGATGTGGGTGGATCGTTGTTTTGGTCAGGACCACACATGATACTAGAACAATCAACCGTACTGCCCAAAAAACCAAAACCGGAACCAGAAACAGAACATTGCAGTTTTAGCCGAATGCCATCAGTCGAATCAGCCCCATCAAGATCAACCGTTACTCTCACGCTGCCATCGTAGGGTGCCACAAACGAAGAAGTATTCATGGCGTTCGTCCAAGCATTACAAAAACCACCAAAGGAGCCGAGGCTCCCGCTTAATCTCGTGGTGGCACTATCTGTGACTGACGCCTCTGAAGCCACATCGTATCCGCTCGTCCAGCGCAGTGCGCCGGAAGTGCTGAACCCACGCACGAACATATCGCCGTTGTTGGTAGATTGGTACCCGGTGGTATACACCCCACTGCTATCTGCTGCAACGGAAAGCGCCGCGGAAGTTGCGCCGGGACCATACTGACCGGCGATGAGAACGCCGGTGGTCTGGTCAAAAACCCACAGCGCCGCGATATTACCCCGGTCGCCCGCAACGTACACGTTCCCATTTGCAACCGCAATGCCTCTTCCGGTACTGTTTAACCCGCCCGGATCCTGCGCGTTGAATGCACCGGTAAGAGCGCCATCAGGTCCGAATTTTATTAGCAACAGCCTGTTTGGGCTACCACCTACCGATGATGTCTTCCCTGCAATGTAAATATTACCCGCGCTGTCAATGGCAATACCGTATGCCATATCGTTGTTGCCGGAACGGTCATAGCGCACAACACCCTGCTGGCCAAACGATGAATACGGCGTACCATTGGGGTTGTACTTTGCCACAAATGCGTCAAAATCACCGGTGGTGATGTCAAACACTTCGCCCGCAACGTACACGTTCCCCGCACCATCAACCGCCGTCGCGTACCCCTGGGTTATGCCGCCCGTTGGCGACTGGTACCGTTTGGTCCATTCGGCGCCGCTTGCATTCAGTTGGCATGTAAACCCGTTCGTATCAACGCGCGGCGATGTGGGAATATATCCGCAAAAGTTGTTGATACAGGTAACGCCCGGATTTGTAGGACAGCTTTGGTTCGTTATGGAACATGGAATGGGCTGCCATGCGGGCGGGGGCGGGTCGTTGGGATAACACTGTACTATTCTATAATCCCACTCTTCGTTAATATCAAAGCCTTCAATGCAACCTTCAACAAAATGGGTGTCGTAACATCTTATAAAGTCGTTGAGGGCACAAACAAAGTCATTGCGGTCGCCGTTGTCAGAACCGGGACATTCAGGATCAGGCTCACCGCCCCTGCATTCAGTATCTGAACGAACAACATAATCATCCTGATAGCAAATAACCGTTCTGGATTGCACTCCGGCAACATCCCTGCATCCGCTCTCATTATGATACGTCGCCCCGCACGTATACGCGTTCAACGTGTCATTCCCGGGACATGTATCCGGCGATGGCTGCGCAAATAATACGCCCGAAAAAACTCCGAGAAACGACACGGCGATTGCACCAGTAACAACAATTGTTCTGAAAACTTTCATGCAAACATTATATCATTAGTATTCATGAGTATCGGTACGCTCTCCAGGCGCGGAACATGATGAAAGCGAAGATTGAAAGTAAAACTGCAACGGCCGCGAACATCAGCCATTGCCAGCTGCTGGAGTTCGCATTTTCTTCGGAAACACTTGCGGTACTGCTGGCGGCACCGGTTATCGTTGGGGGTGCAGGAGGTTCTGTGGTTCCGTTGGGCATCGGTGGGACGGAACTGGAAGAAAAATTTGCAGTGACTGTTCTTATGCTGTTTACGGAGACGGCGCATTGCTTGCTGTCGCTACCCATAACCGAATCGCATCCGCTCCAACCGGAAAAAACATGCCCTGATGCCGGGGTGGCGGTTAGCGTAACGGAAACGCCGGATGGATATAGTGGGGATATGGAATTACATCCCGGGTCGCAGGAAAGAACAGGGGAGGGAGCGGTGACGGTAACGGTACCATAGGTGTAGGAGGGGCTTTTGTTGACAGTGAGGGTATGCGGTGGCTGGGAGTATGTCTGCGCCCCCCACACCAAAAACATCAGGGAAAGAAATAATGGTAGTGTCAGCTTAAAAGCCATGTGAGTTTTATAAATGCTAAAAAAATATTAGTAACAACCTATCTGTGCAGTGATGACAGAACATGTCAACATATTACCGTTGTCAATATAAGGACATTGTTCGCTTGCCACTGGTATATCATTCCAAGTATGAGAACCGGTTATGCAAGAACCGCCAGTGCCAGTACATGTATTAGCAGTTGTGGTAGTCCAGGGAACTCCAGCGGGGTTGGTATAGACGGTCCAGCCGGCAAGGCAAGAAGAGCCCGACATCCGACAGAATTGGTATGTACCATCATCTACCACGGTTCCGCCGAGACTTGTACAGTCGGTAGGAGTATGAATGCCACCATAGAAAGTGCACGCGGGTGCTGTTCTGATACACGGGCCGCAATTGTCGGTTCCACTTGTGCTCGTCCCGCAGGCGGGGGCAGGAGCGCTGCAGGTGATTGGGATTGGCACACAGCCCGCGCATGAACTGCCTACTCTGGTGCATGGATTGCCGCAGTTGTCGGTTCCCGATGTGGTTGTTCCGCAGGCGGGGGCAGGAGCGCTGCAGGTGGTTACGACACAGGCCGCACATGCACTGCCAACCCTCGTGCATGCGCTGCCGCAATTGTCGGTTCCCGATGTGGTTGTTCCGCAGGCGGGGGCAGGGGCCACGCAGGTAGTTGGTACGCAAGCCGCTCCCGGAATGCATACATCAAAGAAATACGGGATAAAATTCTTAATAAAACTTTGGTTGATAAAGCAGGTGTAGGGGCTGGGGCCGGTCACGAGCGTCGACCCGCCGATGGTGAGTGATATCGGGTATTCGCTGTCGCTCAACGGCGTGCTCGTGTTCACCTCTCCCGTTGTCGTATCCTTGCACCGCACATAGTACGTGAATGTCCTGCCGCCGCCGCTCTGCGTCGGCGTCGTGCCCAAACCGGTGAGCGTGACGGAATGGCTCGTCAAACCAGTGGACGTGAACAAGCTTGCCTGCGAGCTGCCATACGGAACATCCTGCGTGGCGTACTGGCACTGCGCGTTCACATCTGTCGTCACGCTTAAAATTGCTGATTTCGTGCCCTCGGGTAGCGTCCCGGGCGGCGACTGGGCACTTCCGTCCAGTGAAGTTGCAACGCCGTTGTCACGCACCGGTCCGGTACCGATGCTTCCCTGCGCGACGCAATACCCCGCGGGGCTGCAGATGTTGGGGGCAACGCATGGGTTGGTGGGGTTGCATTCCATGGCGCAAATGCCCGCGGTGGGAGGCGGAGGGGGCAGCACTTGCGCGGGAGCGGTGACGGCAATGGTTTGGGTTGCCTGTCCCACACCACCCTGGTTGTCCACCACGCGGAGCGTCATGGTATAGGTCCCTGCCGTCGTGTAGGTTTGGGTTGCGTTTGCGGGGCCGATGGTATCGGGCAGCGATGCGCTCCCCCAGCTCCAGCGATATTCAATGATAGACCCGTCCGGGTCGGAACTGCCGGCAGCGCTTGCCGAAACGGGAAGCGGCGCGTCGCCCGACGTCGGCACAACCGTTATCACCGCAACCGGCAACGCGTTGGGCGGCGTCGCCACGGAAAACGCGATGATATAGCTGGTCGTGTTCACGTTCCCCGCCGGGTCATCCTGGCACCGCACATAATACAAATATGAATTGCCGGCGCTCACCGCAAGCGTTGCTGTGTGGTGCGTGCGCGCCGCATCACGCGTGAAATCGCTACCAACCGCGCCGGTCATGGAAAAGAAATCCGTGTTGGTCGTGGCATACCTGCAATAGGACGGCTCGTTGGTGTCTACCGCAAGCGTCACGCTCGTCACCGCTGCCGAAAGCGCGCCCACCGGCTGGCCGTTTGAAATTTGCGGCGGCGTGGTGTCGGGTGTGGTAGCTTGCTCCTGTCCGGATTGCGCCGACTCGTTGCCTGCGCCGTCATACGCGCTCACGGTATAGGTATAGGTTGTGCTTTCCGCGCGGCCGGTATCCGCAAACGACGTTGCCGAAACCGCAACGCTCCCCGCCAACGCGCCGTCGCGATACACGCGGTAACCCGCGAGACCCGAGGTGGTCTGTCCCGAGACGGTCGGGTCGGTGGAAGCGTTCCAGGAAAGATTGATCTGGGATGAGGATGCCGGGACGGCATTCAAACCCGTGGGAACGGACGGGGCGGTGGTGTCGGGTGTGGGCGGCGGCGGCTGTGTTGTTGCGGAACGAGGCGCGGACTGCCCCGACTCGTTCCCTATATTGTCATACGCGCTCACGGTATAGGTATATGCGGTGGAAGGCGTAAGACCTGAATCGGCATACACCGTCGTGGTCGGCCCGACGCTCCCCGCCAACGCGCCGTCGCGATACACGCGGTAACCCGCGAGACCCGAGGTGGTCTGTCCCGAGACGGTCGGGTCGGTGGAAGCGTTCCAGGAAAGATTGATCTGGGATGAGGATGCCGGGACGGCATTCAAACCCGTGGGAACGGACGGGGCGGTGGTGTCGGGTGCCGAAGGAGTGCTGAGCATAACGGTGTTTGATGTGATACTGTTTCCCGTGTTGTCAAACGCCCTGATAAAGAACGAGTAGGAGGTTGCGGGCGCGAGGCCGGTATTCGAATATGAAATAACACTCGTGCCAAGCGTGGTGACCAGTGAACCGTTGCGATACACTTCATACCGGTTCAGCCCCGAGGTGGTCTGTCCCGAGACGGTCGGGTCGGTGGATGCCGTCCATGAAAGATCAATGCGGGTCGCGGATGCCACTGTTCCCGAAAGGGTTGGCGTAGTCGGCGCGGTCGTGTCGGCAGCTGCCTGCGTCGTATCGGAGTCTTGGTTGGACTTCGGAGATTGGTTTCCCG
>JBBTXL010000022.1:31026-34593 GCA_038062295.1 Patescibacteria group bacterium | reverse complement strand
GCAGATTCTTGCACGATACATTCCTGACAAAAATATCCTGTGGCTTTTGGAGCGGGTGATAGGCAGTTTTTCATCCACCCGCCCCGGTGTTGGCTTGCCGCTGGGCAACCTCACCTCACAGCTTCTGGTGAACATCTACATGAACGAGTTTGACCAATTCGTAAAACACACACTGAAAGCCAAGCACTACCTCCGTTATGCGGATGACTTTGTGGTGCTTTCCAAAAACCGCGCATGGCTGCAAGGACTGATCCCGCAGGTCAACGCTTTCTTACTGCACCACTTGTGCCTTACCCTCCATCCTAACAAGGTGTATATCACAACACTCGCCTCGGGTATTGATTTTCTGGGCTGGGTGCATTTTCCCGACCATCGCGTGTTACGAACCGCAACCAAACGGCGGATGACGAGAAAGCTGGCGCGCTCGGATGTTTCACGGGAAGTAGTCTCCTCATATCGGGGATTGTTGCACCATGGGAACACGCACAAGCTTCAATTGAAAAACTTTTTGTTTTGATATACAATAGCGCAATGTTTCACCGAGAAATACTTTCAAACGGCATACGGCTGGTCACGGTTCCGATGCGCGATACGCAGACGGTGACGGTGTTGGTGCTCGTGCAGGCGGGGTCAAAATACGAGACGAAAGCAATCAACGGCATCTCGCATTTTTTGGAGCACATGATGTTTAAAGGCACGACGCGGCGCCCCAACACGCTTGCCATTTCGGAAGAGCTTGATTCGGTCGGCGCCGAAAACAATGCGTTCACGGGGGATGAGTACACGGGATACTATGTGAAAGCCGACAGCAGTAAGCTTGAGCTTGCGCTGGATATGCTCTCGGATGTTTTGTTGCATTCAAAGTTTGAGGAAGCGGAGATCGAGAAAGAAAAGGGCGTCGTGGTGGAGGAGATCAATATGTTTTTGGACGAGCCGCGCCGGCATGTGCAGGAGTTGTTGGAACAGGTCGTGCACGGCGACCAGCCCGCGGGGTGGGACGTTGCCGGTACGAAAGAAACCGTGCGGGCGCTCACGCGCGCCGACATCGTTGACTACATGGGGAAGCATTACGGCGCGGGAGCAATGACGGTGTGCGTCGCGGGCAACGTTGATGAAGCGGCGCTGCGGGAAAAAGTTTCACGGTATTTTGATGCGGTTCCGCGGGGGGGCACGCAGCAGAAGCGTGCGGTCGTGCGGCGCCAAACCACGCCACAGAGTTTGGTGGAGTACAAAAAAACAGACCAAACGCATTTTTGCATCGCATTCCGTTCCGCGGTCAATGCGTTTGACGACCGGCGATACGCGTTCTCGCTGCTTGCCAATATTATGGGGGGCAACATGTCGTCGCGCCTTTTCATTAACATCCGCGAAAAGCAAGGGCTTGCATACTACGTTTCGGCCGGGCAGGATGTCACGAGCGACACGGGAGCGGTGACCGCCCGCGCAGGCGTGGACAACGCGCGCGCGCCGCATGCGGTCGTATCGGTCCTGCATGAGTTTGTGGAGGTCGCCAAAAACGGCGTGACGGAGAAAGAACTCAAAAGAGCAAAAGATTACTTCCGCGGCAAGATACTGCTTGATCTTGAAACATCCGACCAGCGTGCGGGGTTTTTTGGCATGCAGGAGGTGATCGGCAAGAAACTTTTAACGCCCGAGGAAACCCTCGCGAAAACGGAAGCGGTGACGTGTGACGAAGTGAATGCCGCCGCGCGCGAGCTTGTCGCGCCACACAACATCAACCTCGCGCTTGTCGGCCCGTTTGAAAAGAAGGAGGAATTTGATAGACTGCTCGCATGGTGAAACTGACATTTTGCGGCGGGGCAGGCATGGTGACGGGCGCGTGCTACCTTTTGGAAACGGATACGACGAAAGTTCTGGTTGACTGCGGTATGTTCCAGGGGTCGCGGTTTTCGGAATTACTGAACCACGACCCATTTCCGTTCGACCCCACAACCGTGGACGTGGTGCTTTTGACGCATGCGCACATTGACCACGTGGGGCGGCTCCCCAAGCTTGTCAAAGAAGGATTTCGTGGGAAAATCTACGCCACATCGCCGACGCTTGATTTTGCACGTGCGCTGCTTGCGGACGCGGCGCATGTCATGCGCTCGGAGCAAAAGTGGGAAGGGACCGAACCGCTGTACGAAGAAAAAGACACGGAAGCGGTGTTTCCGCTCACCATTCCTGTCGCATACAACGAAAAAGTTCCAGTTGCGCCGGGCATGACGGCAGTGTTCCACGACGCGGGCCACATCCTCGGCTCGTCCATCATTGAAGCGTTCGTTTCTGAAAAAGGAAAAGAGAGGCCGACAAAAGTAGTTTTTTCCGGGGATCTGGGCAACTCGCCGACGCCCCTCTTGAACGACACAACCGTCATTCACGAGGCGGACTTTGCACTCATTGAATCGGCGTACGGCGACCGAATGCACGAGTCGCACAAAGAAACGAAAGATATGCTGGAAGATGTCATTGAAGAAACGATCGCGCAGGGTGGTGTATTGCTTATTCCTTCGTTTGCGACCGAGCGCACGCAGGAACTGCTCTATGAACTGAACGAACTGGTGGAGCATGGCCGCATCCCGAAGGTTCCCGTCTTTATCGATTCGCCGCTTGCCATTAAAATTACCGAGGTGTACAAAAAACATCCCGAGTTCTACAACAAAAAAGCGGCCGACCTGGTGAGATCGGGCGATAATATTTTTCAGTTTCCCGGGCTGCGGTTCACGCCCACGCCGGAAGACTCCAAGGCGATCAACGCCGTGCCGCCGCCAAAGATCATTGTTGCGGGGTCGGGTATGTCGCACGGGGGGCGCATTTTACATCATGAAAAGTTGTACCTTTCGGACCCGCGCACCACGCTGCTGATTATCGGGTACCAGGCGGCCGGGTCGCTCGGCAGACGGTTGCTTGAAGGAGCGCCGTCCGTGCGCATTATCGGCGCGGATATTCCCGTACGCGCGCGTATTACGCGCATCACCGGGTACTCCGCGCACGCCGACCAGAGGCAGCTTTTAGCGTGGGTGGAGCCAATGCGAATGTCACTGAAAAAGCTGTTTGTGGTGCAGGGGGAAGCCGAAGTTTCATCCATTTTTGCGCAGTTGGTGCGAGATAAGCTTGCGGTGGAAGCGGTGGTTCCGAAGGTCGGGGATTCGTTTGAACTGAAGTGAAAACGTGATATAGTGAATTGTATGGAAGCGTCGTTGTTGAAGTACAAAATATGCGTGTCGGGAGCCGCGGATTCTTCGGTGTGTTCACCCGAGACGTTCAAACTTGCCGAAGAGGTTGGGCGCGAGATCGTCCGGCAAAACGGCGTGCTGGTGACCGGCGCGACATCCGGCATTCCGTTTTGGGCCGCCAAAGGCGCGAAGGAAGAGGGTGGCATTTCGGTCGGCCTTTCTCCGGCGGCGTCCGAGATTGCGCACATCAAGAGCTACAAACTGCCGGTGGACTATTTTGACCTCATTATTTACACGGGGTTTGACTATTCCGGCAGGAATCTTTTGCTCACGCGCTCGTCCGACGCCATCATTACCATTTGCGGGCGCATGGGGACGTTGAACGAATTCA
>JBBTXL010000022.1:0-31016 GCA_038062295.1 Patescibacteria group bacterium | reverse complement strand
AATTCACCATCGCGTTCGAAGACCGCAAACCGCAGGGCGTGTTGGTGGGTACCGGCGGCACGGCGGATTTTATCAAAGAGGTCATCGGGCGGATGCACCGCGGCTTGGGAAAGATCGTCTACGAGTCGGAACCGAAGAAACTGGTTGCCGAGGTTATCAAAATGATCAAGCAGGATAAAAAATTAAAGGAGCACCTCCGGCGCAAAACCGGGCTGGTGTAACATAAGCATGGCGGAGATCCATTTTGTCGTTGTTGCGCAACTGGTATTCGCGCTCTTGCTGGGGCTGATCGTCGGCGTTGAGCGCGAGTTTGTCGGCAAAGAAGCGGGCACAAAAACCTATTCGCTGGTGACCATGGGGTCGGCGCTGTTCACGATCATATCGCTTGACCCCAATTTTCAGGACGCGTCGCGCATTATCGCGCAGATCGTCACCGGCATCGGGTTCATCGGTGCGGGGCTCATTATCTATCACGAGAACAAAGTGCACGGCTTAACGACCGCGGCGGGCTTATGGACCATGGCGGGCGTCGGTATTGCCGTGGGGATGGGATATTACGATGTTGCGATTGCAGGCGCGCTGCTGGTACTCTTCGTATTTTTTGTGTTGCGGAAGATCAGGCTTGAAGAACGCATCCATCGTGCCGCCGGCATTCACGATGAATTCAAGTAGTTTTTGGTATGCGGTCGCGACGCTGGTTGCGACCATTGTCGGCGTCGGTATCTTCGGTCTGCCCTACGCGGCGTGGCATGCGGGATTTTTCGTTGCAGCCCTGTACCTTGGCGTACTCTTTTTCGTATTTGCCATCCTGCACTTGATGTTCGGCGAGATCATTTTACGCACGCGCGAGCGGCACCGGCTCGCGGGGTATGTCGCGCGGTACGTCAATCACGGCGCGGGACGCGTCGTCGTCGTTACGACATTCGTCGGCATGCTTGGGGGAATGCTCGCGTATCTTTTGGTAGGCGGGCAGTTCCTTTCCGTACTTGCCGGCGCTGCAGGAATTTCTGTTCCGTTATGGGGGTGGTACGGCATATTTTGGTTTGTGTGCACGCTCGTTATTGCGTTCGGCTTGAAAGCGGTCGAGCGGTCAGAAATGTTCATGCTGGTACTCATGGTCGCCGCGGTATTTTTTCTGTTTGCCGCCGGCGTGCCCAAGGTCAACCCGGCTCATTTCTTTGGTTTTACGCCAGGTAACTTTTTTCTGCCGTATGGAATAACGCTCTTTGCGCTTGCCGGCACGGCTGCGATCCCCGCCGTGCGCGATATTCTTGTGGGCGTCGAGGGCGCCATGCGCCGCGCGATCGTTCTTGGTACCGCCATTCCTGTCGTGTTCTATCTTTTGTTTACGGCCGTGGTCGTCGGAGTGAGCGGACCCGCCGTTTCCGAGGATGCTATTTCGGGACTCGCGGCGGCGTTGGGGGAAGGTGTTGTTGCGGTGGGGGCGCTGTTTGGCATATTGGTGGTCGCCACGTCCTATGTCATATTCGGATTGTACTTGCGGGACACGCTGACCTACGATCTCGGTGCCCGTCGGGGGTTAACGCTGTTGTTGGTGGGCGCGGTCCCGCTGGTGCTTGTTGCCGCTCAAAACATCGGTTTTTTTACGCTCATTGGACTGTTGGGCGCTGTGGTGGGCGGTATTGAGTCTGTATTTCTCGTTCTTGCATACTCCCGTGCACGCGTCAGCGGTGGTGACCAGACGCCCGCATACGCACTTTCCATTCCGCGCTTTGTATTGTGGGCGATGATAGCGCTTTTTTTATGCGGTGCCGCGTATGCGACCGCGGGGGAATGGCGTTCTTTGCTCCATTTGATACATGCTGTATAATATCGGTATGAAGAATGAATCGGGGATAACAGTTGCCTTGGTGGAGGATGAAGAGGTCCTTTTGAACGTCCTTGCCCAGAAGCTTCGGAAAGAAGGGTACACGGTGCTTACGGCGGCGGATGGTGAGCGCGGCCTTGCGGTTATTAAAGAACAGCATCCGGATGTGGTGTTGCTGGACATTGTGATGCCGAAAATGGACGGCTTTCAGGTTTTGGAACAGATGCATGCCGATGCGGAGCTGGCTCGCATTCCGGTCATCATCATTTCAAATTCCGGCCAGCCGGTGGAGATAGACCGGGCGCTGGCGCTGGGGGTGAAAGACTATCTTATCAAAGCGGAGTTCGACCCGCAGGAGGTTTTGGATAAGCTCAAAAAACAGGTTGTGGCGCTTGGCAAAAAACTACCGCGCGATGGCGGCGTCACGCCGGAAGGTGCCCCCGCCATTGACCCGAGCAAATTCCATGTGCTCTTGGTGGAGGACGACGAATTTTTACGCGACCTGATAGTACAGAAGATGAAGAAGGTCGGATTTCAGGTGAGCGAAGCGGTGGACGGCGAGAGCGGTTTCCGCAAGGTCGTTGAAGAAAAGCCAAGTATCGTGCTCCTGGACCTTATCCTCCCCGGCGTTGACGGGTTTGAAACGCTCACCAAGATCCGCGCCGAAAAGCAGGTCGCAAAAACGCCGGTGATCATTTTGTCCAACCTCGGGCAGAAAGACGACATTGACCGCGGTATGCAGTTGGGCGCGACGGATTACCTGGTGAAAGCGCATAACACGCCCGGAGAGATCATCGAGAAGATCAAATCGGTACTTGCCGCACACCATGTATAAAACGATTCTCATGACCGTTGCTGGTGCCGCGCTTCTCGGGAGCGCTTTTTTTCTATGGGGAGGCGGCAAGCGCGTCACGGTGCACAATAATGTTTCCCCGGAGCCGGTCGTTGCAGCATCGGAAACAGAAGCCGTCGCGCAAGACCCTGCGGGGAGGAACCCGCTGACGGGAGAAATATGTCCCGGCGGTGATCTGCGGCCGATGGCGGTCATGCTTGCGGCTGACCATGTTGCGCGGCCGTTGTCGGGCATCGCCGAGGCTGACGTGGTGGTGGAAATGCCGGCACTCACCGGCGGCATCACGCGATATATGGCGGTGTACGCGTGTGGTCGTCCGGAAGAGATCGGTGCCACCCGCTCGGCGCGTCACGATTTTCTTCCGTTTGCAAAAAGCTTTGACGCGGTGTACGCGCACTGGGGCGGTTCGTACCTCGCACTTGATATTTTAAAACAAAAGGTGATCGATAACGTGAATGCGCTCACGAGCCCGGCATTTTACCGCGTGAACGACCGCCCGGCGCCGCACAACGGTTTTACGTCGTTCGCCATGCTCCGTGAAGCGGCACACCAGGCGGGATACCGTATGGAAAACAAAGCGACGGGGTACATTCATATCGCTGACGGCGCGGTGCTTTCCATCGACCAGGATATTGCCATTGGATACCCCGCGCCGTATCATGTGAGGTTCAGCTACCACCATGCCGCCAACGCGTACCTTCGTTTTCGCGGCGGAGAGAAAGAACTGGATGTGGCAACCGGCAGACAGGTTGAGGTGAAAAACGTCGTGGTGATGTTCGCCGAGTCGCATCAGGTCAACCCCGACTACAACGATGTCGCAGTGGAAGGAGAGGGGGACGCTATGGTGTACCGCAACGGCCAGGAGTTACGGGGGAAGTGGAAGCGCGCGCCCGAAACGTACGAGAACAAGGATGGCGCGGGAGAAAAATATTTCTTTTACGACGCATTGGGCAAAGAGATCGGTTTCGTTCCCGGAAAGATCTGGATTGCCGTTGTCCAGCCAAACCAAAAAGTTTCGTTGACGGTTAAATAGCATACCATGCTTATTTTACTCCACGGCGAAAACAGTTTTCTCACGCGACGGAAGCTCGCGGAGGTTATCGCGCAATATAAGGCAAAACACGCAAGCGGCCTAAGTTTTTTTTCATTTGACGAGCGGTCGGACATTGACGAGGTAAAAACAGCGTACGAGACCCATGCCATGTTTGTTGAAAAAAAACTGATCGTCTGCAGGGATATGCTGCATGTCACGGAGCCGCGCACGGCTATCGTTGCGTTGCTTCGGGCAAAAGATGCAAAAGAAGACCAAGACATAGTGGTCGTGCTGTGCGAAGATGAGCGGCTTGATGCGGCAAAGAACAAGGACATCGCGTGGCTTTTGGAAAAGCCGACGATGGTGCAGGAGTCAAAAGCGTTTTCCGGCGAGCGGCTTGCCTCATGGATCCGGGAGGAAACGGAGCGGCTCGGCGCGCGCTGTGAAGACGCCGCCGCGCGTGAGCTTGCGGTGCGCTGTGGGAACGATCTGTGGCGGCTTTCCCGTGAAATAGAAAAACTTGCCGCACACAGTTCTGTGATCGTACAACGGGACGTGGAGGCGCTGGTTGTTGGGGGTTCTAACGACGCGAGTCACACGTTTCCCGGTGTGGATGCGCTTGTGGAAAAGAACGGTGCCGCCGCCGCACGCCATTTTTCCGGAGCGCTTGCGCAGGGCGAGGATTGGGCGCGCATATTCGGCGCGATCGTATTTCAATTCCGGAACATGCTTATCGCGCGCGATGCGCTTGATCGGGGGCTTTCCCCGGCGCACATACAGAAATGTTCCGGCATGAAGCCGTTTGTGTTTCAGAAAGCGTCTCACGCGGCAAAAAAATACAGCATGAGCGAGCTCATGCCGGTATTTTCCCTGCTGGGCGAATTGGATGCCGGCCTCAAGACCGGCCGGTTCACGTTCGCGGAGGCCATCGATCGGCTCACGTTGCGCCTTGGCGACCGGCCGCTATGATGCGCGTTTGGCGAGCGCCACAGTCATACGCGATTTTTTACGCGCCGCGGTGTTTTTCTTGATGATATTGTGCTGTGCCGCTTTGTCGTACGCCGCGTAAAGTTTTGGCAGCAGCGCCTGTGCCTCCGTAAGCTTCTTTTCGGAAAGAAGTTTTTTGAATTCTTTTGTGATCAAGCGCATGCGATTTGTGTACCGCACGTTCGCCGTGCGCTTCCGCTTGCTCTGCCGAAGCGCCTTTTTCGCTGATGAGGTAATAGGCATATGGGAGATACTATACACGAAACAAAAAAAAACACAAGACTTTCAGAGCGTCGTTGTCTCTGCTATAATCTCCCGTAATGGCTAAGTATATCTTTGTGACCGGCGGGGTATGTTCCGGGCTCGGAAAGGGAATTGCGGGGGCGTCCATCGGGATGCTTTTAAAGTCCTCGGGCTACAAAGTCTCGGTGCTGAAGCTGGACCCGTATTTGAATGTTGACCCGGGTACCATGAACCCATACCAGCACGGGGAGGTATTCGTTACCGCCGACGGCGCGGAAACCGACCTGGACCTGGGGCATTACGAGCGGTTCATTGATGAAGAGTTCTCGGCGGGCTCGAGCGTTTCCACGGGGCAGATCTACAAAACAGTGCTGGAGCACGAACGGGACGGTTATTTTTTAGGGCATACCATCCAGATCATCCCGCACATTACCAATGCCATCAAGTCCGCGATCCGAACGTGCGCGGAAGCGTCGGGAGCCGATATCATGATCGTTGAGTTGGGCGGCACGGTGGGCGATATTGAGGCGGAGCCGTACCTCGAAGCCGCGCGGCAGCTCCACAACGATGAGGGACATCACAACGTGATGTTCGTACATTTGGTTCTGTTGCCGTACTTGGCAAACTCCGGAGAACTCAAAACAAAACCGGCGCAAGGGTCGGTGCGCGAACTGCGCCGCATCGGCGTGAACGCCGATATTATTTTGTGCCGGTACGACGACGGCATCAAGGAAGAGCATTTGGAAAAGATCGCGCTCTTTTGCGATGTTGCGCGCGCGGCGGTCATTCCGGCGCCGACGGTGAAAAGCATTTATGAAGTGCCGCTGAACTTCAACAAGCACCGGATCACCGAGCAGATCTCCCAACATCTTCATGTGGAGTACCGTGCGCCGAAGATCGCTGCGTGGGAGCGGTTTGTCGCAAAGATCGGCTCGCCGCTGCCGAAAGTGAATATCGCGCTGGTGGGGAAATACACCGGACTGAAAGATTCTTACTTGAGCGTGGTGGAAGCGGTGAAGGCGGCTGCTTACGCAAACGATGTTGCGGCAAACTTTGTGTGGATCGATTCGGAAACATTGGAGAACGGCGCGGCGGAGAGCGAATGGGAACGGTTAAAAACGGCGGCGGGTATCGTGGTGATGGGAGGATTCGGCAAGCGCGGGGTAGAGGGGAAGATCGCGGTCGCACAATACGCCCGCGAACATACAGTTCCGTATCTTGGGTTGTGTCTGGGGATGCAGGTTGCGGCCATTGAGTTTGCGCGCAATGTGCTGGGACTCACCGGCGCCGATTCAACCGAATTTGACGAACACACGAAGCATCCGGTGATCTATCTCATGCCGACCCAGCGCGAGATATACAAAAAAGGCGGCACGATGCGTTTGGGGAATTACGCGTGCGCGCTGCGCGAAGGTTCCAAAAGCTTTGCGGCGTATGGCATGGAGCATATCACCGAACGGCACCGGCACCGGTACGAATTTAACAATAAGTACAAAGAAGAGTTTGCAAAACACGGCATGATCATTTCGGGAACAAATCCCGAAACGGGCTTGTGTGAAATATTTGAGAATATAAACCATCCATGGTTTGTAGGCGTCCAGTTCCATCCGGAATTTACCTCGCGTCCCCTGCGGCCGCACCCGTTGTTTCGCGAATTTGCGAGGGCGGTAAAAAGCAAAACATCATCATGATCCTTTCTGATAAGGAACTGAAAAACTTGATATTGAGCGCACGTCCGGCCGTGGGCTCGCGCGGTGCGCCCGTCGCAGAACACCAGATACAGCCGGCGTCGCTTGACCTTCGTTTGGGCAATCGTGCCTGGCGCATGAGCGCGGCGATGGTGCCGCAGCGCGGCGAGACCATCCAGAATCTTATTGCAAAGTATAAGCGGTACGAGTTTGAAATAAAGGAAGGCAGCGTATTGGAACCCAATGCGGTGTACTTTATTCCGCTTGAAGAAACGCTCAACCTCCCGCCGGATCTTTCCGCGCTCTTTTCCCCCAAAAGTTCTACCGGACGGGCAGATGTGTTCGTGCGTGTGTTGTCGGATGGCAATCCGTTCTTCGACGCGGTTCCCGCGGGGTACAAAGGCGACCTGTGGCTGGAAGTAACGCCGCTGTCGTTTTTGGTCGGCATTGCGCCGGGACTTGAACTGGTCCAGATGCGCATCCGTGATGTTACCAAGCCCATTGCCGCGACAGACGACGAACTGCGCGCAATGCACGAACGCGATGGACTGGTGTTTGATAAGGCAGGAAACAAGATCGTGGACGTGCCCATCCGCAACAATAGTCTGTACTTCTGCATTGATCTTGACCGCGACACCGTCGGCTTTCAAGCCAAAGACAATCCTATTAAACACGTTGATTTGTTTAAAAAACAGTTTCACGACGTTGATGATTTTTGGATCCCCATCCCGCGCCAGAAAAACGGAGAGATGGTGCTTACCAAGGGATCATTTTATCTTCTTGCATCCAAAGAGCGTACAAAAACGCCGAGCACCCATGCGGGTGAGATCGTTACCTACGACGTTTCAGCCGGAGAGTTTCGAAGCCACTACGCCGGATTTTTCGACAACGGATTTGGGGCGGAACGTGGCACGCATGTGGTGCTGGAAGTGCGCGCACGCGATGTCCCATTCCGCGTGTATGACGGCCAGCCCATCTGCCGCATGATATTTGAACAAACATCGCAGGTGCCCGAGCAGCTCTATGGCGCGAGCCGCGGCTCCAATTATATAAGTCCCGCGCCGTCGCTCGGAAAACACTTCAAGCCGGTGGTGTGGTGAAAATATGTTTACGAGGACACATCGCTGGCATACTGCACGAAAACACGCTATCAATTTCCCCAGCGAGGAAATTGCGCTCGCTCTCGGCCTCGCTCGCCCTGCCGCGCGGCGGGTGCGGGAATATCTCGCAGGAGCACAAAGCTCGGTCTTTGCTTGCAAAGTTTGTGCTCCGAGGGATAAGCGTCGGGACATGCCGCTGGAGCGTGGCAACGACCGGTTCCCGCAGACGATGCGCGGCAGGGCACCGTGCCCGCTCGGCCTGCGAGACGGTTTTCTTAGCAGTATGCCCGTGATGTGTAATGCTGTTTGTGTTTATGGAGGATAAAAAAGTCGCATTGGAAAACCTGAAAGCAGAAATGGAAAGAGACCTCGGTTTGCCGCTTACCGGTGAGGCGAACTTGGTGTTTGGGGAAGGGGATGTTGATGCGGCAGTGATGTTTATCGGTGAAGCGCCCGGATTTCACGAAGACAAACTCGGACGCCCGTTTGTGGGACGCGCGGGGAAATTGCTAGACGAACTTTTAAAAAGCGTCGGCTGGCCGCGTGAGGGCGTGTATATCACCAATATCGTGAAACGCCGTCCGCCCGAAAACAGAGACCCAACCCCCGAAGAAATTGAAAGCTACAAGCCGTACCTCACGCGGCAAATAGAACTTTTGAACCCAAAGATGATAGTGACCCTGGGGCGTTTCTCCATGAATTACTTTTTGCCGCTTGCAAAAATATCCCGCGACCGCGGCACACCAGCGTGGGTGAACTCGCAACTCATCGTTCCCGTGTACCACCCCGCTGCCGCATTGCGCTCCACCGCGGTACTTGGGGAACTGAAAAATGATTTTCATAAACTTCCGGAAATCTTACGCAACCCTCCTTCGCGAGATGGTACGGATGGCGCTGTCCCAAAATTGGAGACGCAAAAAGT
Source organism: Patescibacteria group bacterium (assembly GCA_038062295.1). Lineage (GTDB taxonomy): Bacteria > Patescibacteriota > Minisyncoccia > GWC2-36-17 > WO2-46-25 > JBBTXL01. The sequence continues at coordinate 22,362 of JBBTXL010000022.1, read as the reverse complement.
TGAGCAAAAATCGCTATTTTAGGGTATTGACAGAGTAATAAAAAGTGATATAATACTTCGCAGTGCAGTTTCAAAAATCACACTAAAGGAGGTGCTTGCGTGAAAGGAAGAATACGATTGACTGACAGGGTGGGGGCTTGGGTGGCGGTTGCCCTCATTGTTTCAGGTTTCATTGTTTTTATTGGTGTGATCACGAAAGTGAGCGCACCAATGGGGTGGCAGTACCCATTCGCGGATTGCGCGCGGGTCATGCTCATAGGCCTTGCAATGGTCGTATTGGGATGGATGATGGTTTGCGAGATTTCCCGTATTGTTGAGTCACAAGGACATCACCTTAATGGTGTGGTGGATAAGTATCGTTGACATCGCGCGATGTTGGAGGGATACTTATTCAATCATAGCTCTTTGGAGAGAAGGGGGTGATGATACATGCCTGAAATTTCACCCAGTGTAAATTCATCTGAGTTACTCTGCAAAAATTGCATAAATTTTTGCCGCAACAATGGTTTCTGTGAGCCCATTTCTACGATTTGGGCTCGCAAATGTGTCGGGTATAATGTTCCCGGTCATGAAAAATTTGTTCCTGCGTATTGAGGGAGAGGGTTCTTAGGAGGGGGCATTCATCACAATCCTCCTAAATTGTGAACTCTCTCAGCACGCAACAACTTGGGGGTATAGGGCTTAGCTCTGTACCTCCTTTTTTATCTTTGGTACTTTTTCATTTCTGCAATTTTCTCTTTGAGCCGCTGTGCCGTTTCAAAATCAAGATCCGCCGCGGCTTTTTTCATTTGTTTGGTCGCGTTGGCAATCAGTTTTTTCACATTTTTTGTTTCCGCAAGCAGTCCAGGCGGGATATCGGAAAAAATATCGTTCCCCTCCTCTTTTTTCTGTGTCGCCGCTTTTTCACGGATCGGTTTTTTGATCTGCTGCGGCGTGATGCCATGCGTTTGGTTGTATGTTTCCTGTATTTTCCGGCGGCGTTCAGTTTCGGCAATCGCCGCCCGGATGGATTGCGTCATGGTGTCCGCATACATAATGACCGCGCCGTCTAGGTGCCGCGCCGCGCGTCCCATGGTTTGGATGAGTGTGGTCTTGTTGCGCAAAAATCCCTCTTTATCCGCGTCTAAAATAGCAACGAGCGAAACCTCGGGCAGGTCGATGCCTTCCCGCAGGAGGTTGACACCAACGATGACATCATAAGTGCCAAGCCGCAGATCGCGCAGGGTATCGGCGCGCTCCAGCGTTTTCACTTCAGAATGCAGGTAATGCGCTTTCACGCCTTCATTCACCAAAAAATCTGCCAGGTCTTCCGCCATGCGTTTGGTGAGCACGGTAACCAGCACGCGTTGCCGGTGCATCACGCGCTGTTTGATCTCGGCAATAACGTCGCGCACCTGCCCTTCTATTTTTCGTACGGAAATAGTCGGGTCCAAAAGCCCCGTCGGGCGCACCAATTGTTCCACAGTATGCCCACGCGACTTTTCAAGTTCGTAATCGGATGGGGTTGCGGACATGAAAATGGTGGCGCAAAGCTTTTTTTCAAACTCGGCAAAGGTAAGGGGGCGGTTGTCGCGCGCCGACGGCAGGCGGAAGCCGTAGTTGATAAGCGTGTCTTTGCGCGCTTTGTCGCCGTGGTACATCCCGCGTACCTGCGGCACGGTCATGTGTGATTCGTCTACCACAATGAGAAAATTGTCGCTATAGGCGTGTTTAAAGTAGTCAATGAGTGTGAACGGGGGAGAGCCGGCTTCACGAAATTCTATCTGGCGCGAGTAGTTTTCAATGCCGTGGCAATACCCAGCCGACGAGAGCATTTCCATGTCAAAATTGGTGCGTTCCGAAAGCCGCTGCATCTCAAGCAGTTTGTTCTCTTTTTTGAGCTCCTCGAGTCGCTCGTGCAGTTCGTTTTGGATGTTGGCGACCGCAAGCGGTATCTTTTTTTGTTCCGCAAGCCAGAATTTTGCGGGGAACAACCGCACACCCTGCACGCGCTTCCATACGGGTTCCGCGGACGCTTCCGCGACAAAAATATTTTCCACAGTTTCTTTCCTAAATACGATGCGCACGATGTCGTTGCCCGTGGAGGGATACACATGCACCATTTCGCCCTTTGCCTGAAACACGCCAGGCGTTTTTTCCACTTCGTTGCGCTGGTACTGCAACGCGACCAGGTGTTTCAACAATTCTTTGCGCGGCATGGGCTGTCCTTCCGAAAGCGTCAGCGACATATTCTCGTAGTTTTCCGGCGAGCCGATGTTGTAGATGCACGAGACGGAGGCAACCACAATGCAATCGTTGCGCGAAAGCACCGCTTGCGTCGCCTCGTGGCGCAGGCGGTCCAACTCTTCGTTGATCTTCACGTCCTTGTCTATATAGGTATCGGTTTGAGGGATATATGCCTCCGGCTGATAGTAATCGTAGTAAGACACAAAGTAATGTACCGAGTTGTTCGGGAAAAATTCCTTGAATTCCTCGTACAGCTGATACGCGAGCGTTTTATTGTGCGAAATGACAAGCGTCGGTTTCTGCGTCTGCGCGATGACGTTCGCCACGGTGAATGTTTTGCCCGAGCCCGTCACACCCACGAGCGTCTGCGACGGCACACCGTTTTTTACCCCTTCAGCAAGCGCGTGAATCGCCTCCGGTTGTGATCCGGCGGGGTTAAATGGAGATGTGAGTGTGAACTGCGGCATAACTATGTATCATATGCCCGTTCGGGTTACCTTGTAAACAGTCTTGTGGTCGGATTGACATGTTGCCTCGGGGGGGGGGTACTATGAAGACGAATAACCAATAACAACCATTAACCATGGACGAAAAACTTTCAGACGACAAAAAACAGCTCCCTAACAACCAAAACGAGGAGGAGTTGGATGTGAAAAAAGAAAAAAATAGAGAAATTATTCTAAAAGCGTACGACTTTTTTCGCGCGCTAGGTCTTGAGGCTGTTAAGTCTGATTATACTCAAGGAAGATTTTGTGTTGACTTATCAAATGATCAAGGTTTTTGTACTAGTTTCCGTCGTATTATTGTAGAAGAGGGGAAAATAGTAATTGTAGGTAGTAATTTTGCAACTCCCAGTTTGGATGGCGCGCATAGTATGCACGATGATTTTATCCATCTAGACAATATTGTTAAGTTTACAATAGCTGGTAAGGACGAGGACATTGATCTTTCCGAACTCAGAAAATTACAAGAAACGCTGTAGTAGATTTTACGAAGTTTAATTTCATAAACCAAAGCCCGCGGGCGCGTCCCCGGGCCCGCCTGTTCGATACATTCGGGCAGGCTTTTTCTTTTTCTCAGACCATGTTATCATTCCTCCATGTCGTTTTACTTGCTATCGCAAGTAAAACGACATGGAGCAACGTATGAAACAAAACGCGAAGAAAAGAGAGGGAGAGCGGATGGGTCCGGTCGCGCAGAAAGTACTCATCCTGCTTTTTGCGGGAGTAACGTTGTCGCTCACCGTACGGCCAGATCACTCCATTCGTGTTATTACGTCCGCGGTTCGCGAATGGCAAAGGGTAAATCAACGCAGTTTGCGCGAGGCAGTAAAACGGCTTCATCGGTTAAAGCTCATTGACTATCAAAAGGATAAATATGGTGTTACCACGCCGGTGTTGAGCAAAGACGGCGCACAGGTGGCTGTGCGGTATAATCTGAATCACCTAACTCTTTCCAAACAAGCGCGGTGGGACGGGTTATGGCGTATGGTGCTGTTTGATATTCCCGAGCCGTTGAAAAAGGGAAGAAACGCACTGTCGTTGAAGTTGAAACATCTGGGATTTTATCAACTGCAGAAAAGCGTTTTTGTATACCCATACCCATGCAAAGATGAAATTGATTACATTGTGGAGATTTTTGGTTTAGAGCCGCATGTGCGTTTTGCTGTCGTGAAAGAGTTGGAGGATGACCGCGGTATACGGAATAGATTCGAACTATGTTGAACCCATGTCGTTTTATTTGCGATAGCAAATAAAACGACATGAAACTGTTTCGTATCTTGTGTGCAATCCTTTGTTTTATACGGTATATTTATTTTGAGATACGCTCAATACCATATGGCTGCAAAAATACATCGTATACGGCAACCCATTGTTCGTTTGAAGAAACGACCCAAGGAAGCAGAGCCGTGGGAGTTGGTAATTGATTTTAAGAAGATCAAAAAGGGTGGGGTTGCCTCCCCAAAGGTCATTTCTTTGCTCTCAGGCTTACCGTGCGCTTTTATGGTATGAAAAGCCGTGATACACTCCTGGTATGATTTCTTACCTGGAAGGGCCGGTGGTGTTTCACAACGACAAGTATATTTCTATCCTTGCCGGCGGGGTGGGGTATAAAGTGTTTATGGCGGCCGACGCGCTCGCCAAGGCTCCCGTGCCGGGGGAAACAGCGCGCGTATTCACGCATTTTCATGTGCGGGATGACGCACTGGAAATTTACGGTTTTTTGCATCAGGCGGAGCTGGAGTTGTTTGAACTTCTCCTTTCGGTTTCGGGCGTGGGACCAAAGGTTGCTTTAACCATTGTGGGGCTTGACCGGCCTGCGGTGCTTGCAGGCGCTATTGTGCGGGGAGACGACGAGTTTTTCACCAAAGTTTCCGGCATCGGGCGCAAGACGGCGCAAAAGATCATTGTGGAACTGAAAGAAAAGATCGCAAAAAGCGGTGTTGCCACCGAAGACGCGGATGCGTCGCTGGACGCCGACGCAATCGATGCGCTCGTGGGGCTTGGCTGGAACGTGCGCGATGCGCGGGCGGCGCTCAAACGCGTTCCCAAGACCGTCGCCCAGACCGAGCTGCGCATCAAAGAAGCGCTGAAAGCATTGGGAAAATAAGTCGTCGTGCTTCCCATTTTCTTCTCGGCCTCGCTGTGAAGATTTTCAAGCTCACTTGTGCCGCCGTCCACATCTCCCTCCCAAGGGGGCCCCACGATGATGGTTCGGCGGACGTTCGCGAAAATCTCTGTCACGACTCGGCAAGAGGCGAAAATGGGAAACACTCCGCCTACACGCTAGCATCTGTTCAATGAAATTTCTCTACCAACCGAAAGTTGACGAAAAAACATGGAATGAGTTTATTGTCGCCAACGGCGGCAGCTTTTTGCAATCGTACGACTGGGGAGAATTCCAGAAACGATTCGGACATCAAGTGGTACGCGCCACGGTTGTTGACGATGCGGGGATGATGCTGTGTGCGGCGACGGTGGTCGGTTGCGCGCTGCCGCTTGGCAAACGATACTGGTATCTGCCGTTCGGTCCGGTGGTTGCAAACGCTGCCGTCGCGCAAACCGTTGTTTCGTTTTTGCTGGAGCAGCTGCGCCGCATGGTGCCGCCCGGCGCGATCTTTGTAAAAGCGGAACCCGACGCCAATGCGCGGTTCTCTTGTGCGGAATGCGGGTTTCGTCCGTCGCCCAAAACAATTCAGGCGCAGGAAACGATCATTGCCGACCTTTCGTTTCCGGAAGAAGAATTGCTTGCGCGCATGAAGCAAAAAACGCGTTACAATATGCGGCTTGCCGCGCGCCACGGAGTGAAGATCATCACGATGGAACATAAGGACCGGCTGGACCCGGAAACATTTCTTTCGTTGCTTGCGGCAACGGCGGTGCGCAACAAATTTCGCACCCACCCTGTGTCGTATTACCGTGCCATGATGGACATGTTCGTCGGCAGGCCGGTTGCGAGTGGGAACGCGCCGCTGTCCATGCGGTTGTTTTTTGCGCAGCTTCAGGGTGAAGTGGTGGCCGCGGCATTGGTCGGGTTTTTCGGCCGCCGCGCGACCTATTTGCATGGCGGGTCGTCCGACAGGCACAAAAACGTCATGGCGCCATATCTTTTGCACTGGGAGATCATGCGTTTTGCGAAACAAAAGGGTTTTTGGGAATACGACTTTTGGGGAACGGTGACCGACCGCACGCCGCCGCGCGACCGCGCGCGGTGGGAAGGGTTTGCGCGGTTCAAAGAGGGATTTGGGGGTGCTGTTGTGGAGTACCCCGGCTCGTGGGATCTGCCGGTAAACAAGCTGTGGTATAATGCATATACGATAGGAAGAAAAATACTGTAACCATGTCTCCCAAATCTTTTATCAGATCCATCACTCCCGATGTCATCCTTTCCGCGTATCACTTGACGCTCGCGTTTTGTGCCGCGCTGTGGTATCGGTTCCCGTCCGAGCGCATGATCGTTGTCGGGGTGACGGGTACGAAAGGGAAGTCCAGCACTATTTTCATGCTGGCAAAAATCTTGGAGGGCGCCGGACACAAAGTTGCCGTCGCGTCGTCGCTCATGTTCAAGATCGGCGAGCACGAGTGGCTCAACCCGCACCACATGACGATGGCCGGCCGGTTCCGGCTCCAGCAGTTCCTTGCGCAGGCCGCCGCCGCGGGGTGCACGCACGCGCTCATTGAAACGACGTCCGAGGGCATCAAGCAGCACCGGCATCGGTTCATCAACTTTGACGGTGCGGTATGCACCAATCTTTCTCCTGAACACATCGAAGCGCACGGCGGGTTTGAAAACTATAAACGTGCAAAAGGGGAGTTGTTCCGCGTTCTTATGCGCGGCGCGCGCAAAACATTCAAGGGTACGGCGCAGGAAAAGATCATGATATGCAACACCGATGATGAGCATGCCGAGTATTTCCTTTCCTTTCCCGCCGACAAGAAATATGCATATAGCGCGCGCGGCAGCTGCGCGGGCGCGCCGACAGGGGTTTTGTGCCTGGCGGCAGCCGCCGCCGCGGACGCGGCCGGTACCCAGTTCACGGTCGATAAAACCGTATTCCGTCTGAAACTTCCGGGCGCATTCAATGTTGCGAACGCACTGTGTGCCGTCGTGGTCGCGCAGAGTCTTGGTGTTTCGCTTGCCATCGCGAAGGACGCACTCGCGCAGATAGAAGAGATCCCCGGACGCTTCCAGTTCATCCGCGTCGGCCAGAAGTTCACGGCTATTATCGACCTTGCGCACACGCCGCCTTCGTTTACGGAGGTTCTGTCGCTCGCAAAAACGCTTCGGCCGGATGACCATGGGCGGCTGATCGCGATGTTTGGCTCGGCGGGCGGCGGCCGTGACGCATGGAAGCGTCCGGAGCTAGGGCGTATCGCCGCGCAGCACGCCAATTATATTGTTCTCACGAACGAAGATCCGTACGATGAAAAACCGGAAGACATTTTGGATGCCATTCAACGCGGTGTTACGGAAGCGGGTTTTTCGGGGGTACTTGAGGTCATTGCCAATAGGCGTCTCGCGATCCGCCGCGCGGTCAACGTTGCGCGGTACAACGACGTCGTGGTATTTTTAGGAAAGGGTACGGAACAAACCATGGTTACGGGCGGCGTGTCGTCGCCGTGGAATGAAGAAGAAGTTGTGATCGCAGAAATAAGAAGCATGCTCTATGACAGGCAGTAACGCAAAACAGATCGCCGGATTCTTTTTGTTTCTGTTCGCATGCCTTGCGGTCGTGCTGTTTGCGTTCTTGTATACGACGCGCAAAAATATCACGGAAAAACTCCCCGCGGTCTCACATCAGCGTGAACAGGGAGCGCGAACCGTTTCCCCGGGAGCGTTCAACGACGACGCACAGGTGAGGGTGACCATCGGGACGGCTGACGTGAATGCGGAGGTTGCCGCAAGCGACGCCAAAAAGCACACCGGGCTTTCCGGGCACGAGAAACTTGGAGCAAACGAGGGTATGTTGTTCGTGTTCGACAGTCTGGGGCCGTATGCGTTCTGGAACAAGGATATGTTGTTCCCGATCGACGTCGTGTGGATCAACGCGGGCACTGTTGTTGATGTGTATGAGCATATGCCCGACTTCGCGACATCCCCCAACTTTACCGCCGCGCCCAAAGAGAACGCCACCTTCGTTCTGGAAGTGACCGCGGGGTTTGTACAGGAACACGGCATTACGATCGGTGATGCGGTGAGTATCCGGTAATACTATGAACATTCAGCAGATCATCAGTATCATTATTTTTGCCGCACTGCTCGTAGGCGGATATTATTTTATGACAAACAATAACAATCCACCGGAAGATATAACCGCGCCCGCCGCCTCTTCCTCGGCGGGAGAAAACCTCGTCGTGGTTATTGAGACCAGGAAAGGGAGTATTACCGTCGCTTTGCGGCCCGATGCGGCGCCCAAAACGGTCGCGAACTTTCTTTCGCTGGTTGACGCACGGTTTTACGACGGACTGACCTTTCACCGGGTCGAGCCGAACTTTGTTGTTCAGGGCGGTGACCCCACAGGGGATGGCACGGGCGGGTCTGACGCGAGTATCCCGCTTGAAATAAAATGCAAAGATGGGGCGATGATAGAAGGCGCGGTTGCGTCGAAGGCATGCGAGCCGATTTTGAAGCACACTGACGGTGCGCTTGCGATGGCGCGCACCAGCGACCCGAATTCGGCAACCTCGCAGTTTTACATTACGAACGGCGCGCAGTCGTTTTTGGATGGCAACTATGCGGTATTCGGGTACGTGACGGACGGCATGGACATTGTGCGGAGCATACAAAAGGGCGACAGCATGATGAGCGTACGCCGCAAGTGATACTATGAACGAAGCACTTATTCGCGGTGTGGTGCGGAAAGTGGATATTCTGTTGTGGATCTTTTCCATCCCGCTCATCCCGATCATTATTGCGGAGTTTTTCACCGAACTTTCTGAAACCGAAACGATATACTTTAATGCGTACTATGTCGTGTTGTGGGTCGTCTTCACGCTTGAGTTTTTGCTCCGGCTCTCGCTTGCAAAGGACCGCGTGGAGTATCTGAAGGCAAACTGGCTCGACGTCCTGGTTGTGTTGACGCCCGCGTTCAGGACGCTCAAGGTGTTTAACTTCATGCGCTTCCCCATCTTGTTCCTGTCCGACCGTATTTTACGCGCATTGGGCAGACTCGGCATGAACTTTCTGTATTACCTTGTGTTCGTTGCCATTGTTATGCTTGCGGGTGCGAACCTCGTGCTGCATTTTGAAGCGGACGTTCCGCAGTCCGACATCAAGAGCTTCAACGATGCCGTGTGGTGGTCGCTGAACTACCTCACCACAACCGGCAGTAGCGCGCACATTGCAACGCCCGCTGGTAGGGCGGTCGGCGCCGTGCTCATGACGATCGGTTTTGCGGTATTTTCGGTGCTGATCGCATCCATTATTTCGTTTTTCATGCGTGAGTACTCCGTTGCCGCGCCCAACGCGAATTTGCTGGATGGCATCAAGGACCAGCTCGGCATTGACGAGATCACGGAGCGGCTGAAACGCATTGAGCGCAAGATAGACAAACATGGCGATGGATAGGGTCGCGCTGATTCACTACCACGAGCTGTCGTTAAAGGGAGAGAACAAGCCATTTTTCGAAAAAACCCTGTGTGCCAATATCAAGCGCGCCGCCGGCGCCGCGTTTTTTATCAAGACCGACATTGTTGCGGGAAGGATCGTGTTGTGGTTTCGCTCAGGAGCGGATGAAGCGGAGCTTACCCGGCGCCTGAAGCGCGTATTTGGCATTGCAAATATTTCCTTCGCGCAGGTACTCCCGTATGACAAAGACCGGGCATTTGCCGCGATCGTTGCCGAGCTCAAGCACCGTTCTTTTGGGACATTCCGCGTGACGGCGCGCCGCGCGGATAAGAACTTTCCGCTCACCTCGCAGGAGATCAGCAATGAACTCGGTGCGCTGATCGTGCAAGAAATCGGCGCGCGAGTTTCTCTCACGCATCCGGAACTCACGTGCTTTGTGGAGATCGTGCGCTCACTGTTCTTTTTTTACACCACCAAAGAACAAGGGTACGGCGGGCTTCCGATGGGAACATCCGGCAGAGTATGCGCGCTCGTCTCGGGCGGTTTTGACTCTCCTGTCGCCGCGTGGAAGATGATGCGGAGAGGATGCGAGGTTGTGTTCGTTCACTTTCACAGTTATCCGTACACCTCTGCGGCATCCCGGGAAAATGTCCATAACATCGTTCGCATGCTGGCGCAGTGGCAGGGTGGCGCCACGGCATACTTTGTGCCGCTGCTGGGTATTCAACAAGAGATCACGGCACAACTTTCCGACGCGCGCCAGCGAGTGGTGTTGTACCGCCGGTTTATGCTGCGCATTGCGGAAGCGATCGCCAAAAAAGAACAGTGCGGCGCGTTGGTGACGGGGGATTCGCTTGGGCAGGTCGCGTCGCAAACCCTGGATAATATCGGCGTCATTTCGGAAGCTGTAACGGCGCCGGTATTTCGCCCGCTTGTTGGTGAAAATAAAGATGATATTATCGCGCTTGCGCGCGTTATCGGCACGCACGACACTTCCTGCGAACCCCACGACGACTGCTGTAGTCTGTTCATGCCCGAACACCCCGAAACCCGCGCGCAGCTTGCTGTAATCCGCGCGATGGAAGCGCAGCTTCCCGTTGCCAAACTTGAAACGGCGGCGCTTGCTGCGGCGGACATCGTACATGTGCCGGTACAGGATGAGAGAATTGGTGTGGATAAGTAAAATTGAAAAGTATATCACATATGATATACTTTTTATATGTCACAGCCATCCCTCGCGTCGTCTGATCGGATACGAATAGGTCAGTTCATCGCGCAGCTGCGCAAACAAAAGAGCATGACGCAAAAGGAACTTGCGGGTATTTTACGCACGAGCCAAAGCGCCGTTGTGCGTATGGAAAAGGGCGAGCAAAATTTTAGCACGGAGATGCTTTCGAAAATCAGCGCCGCTTTGCACAAGGACATTATTACGCTTGCAAGCGGTGCGGTAAATCTCACGATAGAAGGCGGAAGGAAACTTTCCGGAACTATTACTACCAAGACGTCAAAAAATGCGGCGGTGGCGCTGTTGTGTGCTGCGCTTTTGAACAAAGGGAAAACAACGCTCAAAAATATGCCGCGCATTGAGGAGGTATATCGGATCATAGAGGTGCTTGTGAGTATCGGTGTTTCTGCGGAATGGAAAGGAAATGATATTATGATTGCGCCGCCAAAAAAAGTTTCGCTTACGCGTCTGAATACGGTATCCGCGAAAAAAACGCGCAGCATCGTTATGTTGTGGGCGCCACTCGCGCATCTCCTCCCGCGCTTTTCGCTGCCGTACCCCGGTGGGTGCAAGCTTGGCGAGCGTTCCGTCAGGCCGCATGTATATGCGCTGGAGGAGTTTGGGTTTCGCATCAAGCGCACTCCGGGCGACGAGTACGAGATCGCAGCAAAAAATCTGAAACCCGCAACCGTTGTTCTGTACGAATCGGGCGATACGGTGACGGAAAATGCATTGATGGCCGCGGCAAAAATTCCCGGTACCAGCATCATAAAATTCGCATCCGCCAACTACCAAGTGCAGGACCTTTGTTTTTTTCTCGAGAAGTTAGGCGTGCGGATAGAAGGCATCGGTACCACGACGCTCACCGTGCACGGCACACCGGACATCAGCATGTCGGTGGAATACGAGCCGGCGGAGGATCCGACCGAATCCATGCTTTTTTTGTCCATTGCGGCAACGACACAGTCGGCCATCACCATTGAGCGCTGCCCGATAGATTTTCTGGAGCTTGAATTGTTGAAGCTTGAAAAGATGGGATTCCGCTCTGCAATCCTCAAACGCTACAAAGCGCACAACGGACATACCAACCTTGCCGACATCAGAACGTTTCCCTCAACGCTGACCGCACTCAAAGACAAGATCTACGCGCGGCCGTACCCGGGGCTCAACATCGATAACCTGCCGTTTTTTATTCCTATCGCGACGCAGGCAAAAGGCAGGACGCTCATTCACGACTGGGTATACGAAAGCCGGGCGGTCTATTATACCGAACTCTCAAAGCTCGGAGCGAACGTCATCTTAGCCGACCCGCACCGCGTCTATATAGAAGGGCCGACAGAACTTACTCCTGCGGAGGTGGTATGTCCACCGGCGCTGCGTCCGGCGGCGATCATTTTGGTCGGTATGCTTGCCGCGCGAGGACATTCCGTCCTGCGCAATATCTATTCCATTAATCGCGGGTACGAAGATCTGGCTGTGCGCCTCAATAAACTCGGCGCGCACATTGAGGTGCTGCGGGAGTTCTAGCTGATGATGGATTTCAAGAACAAGAAAGTGGTGGTGATGGGGCTTGGCATCTACGAAGAGGGGAGCGGTATTGCCGCGGCGCTTTTTTGTGCCGAACGCGGCGCACGAGTGCTGGTGACCGACCTGCATCCGCGCTCATATTTCGCGCATCATCTTGTACGTCTCCGACGGTATAAAAATATTCGGTATGTTTTTGGTAAACATCGCACAAAAGATTTCCTTGATGCCGACTTCATCATAAAGAATCCTGCTGTTCCCAAAAGCAGTCCGTACCTTGTCGCCGCGCGGCGTGCGGGAGTTCCCATTCATAACGACTGGAGCGTTTTTTTATCATTGAAGCACAATATTGTTGTCGGCGTGACCGGCACGCGCGGGAAAACGACAACCGCGACGCTTATCAATGAATTACTCAAGACGCAATACCGTACGCGGCTGTGCGGTAACATTGGGGTATCGCCGCTGGCTATTTTTGAGCGCGTCAAAAAAGACGATATTGTTGTCGCGGAGCTTTCCAGTTGGGGACTCGCACAGTTACCGATGGTAAAAAAAAGCCCGCATATCGCTGTTATCACAAATCTGCTGCCCGATCACCTCAACAAGTATAAAAATATCAACGAGTACTACCGTGACAAAGACAACATTTTCAAGTACCAGACCGATGGCGATTATCTGGTGGTAAACCGGGACAATGCAACACTTCGGAAACGAGTAAAAAAAGCGAAGTCGTTCGTACTCTGGTTTTCACAAAAACCGTTTCGCGGCAACGGCGTCTATGTGCGCGGCGAGGATGTTTATTTTTCGTGGTACGGGGTAACGGTGCACATGTGTTCTTTCAAGAATATGCGGTTACCCGGCATGCATAACAGGTACAATGCGCTTGCCGCAGTTTGTGTTGCAAAGATCATGGGCGGCATTTCACACCGCCGTATTCAAACAGTGACGCGCAGTTTTCGCGGCGTGCCGCATCGGCTGGAGCTGGTGCAAACACGTCGCGGTGTCATGTACTATGATGATACAACTTCGACCACACCCGATGCGACCATTGCCGCGCTCAACGCTCTTCACAGTAAACACGTTATTTTACTTGCCGGCGGCGCGGATAAAAAACTGCGATACAAGAAATTTGTACAGACGGTGAAAAAATACCGCGCGCGTTTGGTGCTGTTTTCCGGTGCTGCAACGGACAAGATAATAAAGGAATTCAAGGAGATAAAATATCATCGGACACTTGGCATGGCAAAAAATATATCTGAGGCGCTTGCGCTTGCGCAACGAAATGTGAAAAAAGGGGATATTATATTGCTTTCACCCGGTGCGGCGAGCTTCGGGATGTTTAAAAACGAATTTGACCGCGGCGCGCAGTTTCAAAAAGTCGTGCGGCGTTTGAATTAAAAAGGCCGAGAGGATATTTTATTTCCTGTTCGGCCTTTTTGTTTTATGGCGGCGCGCGGCGCGCCCTTTTTTCGGAGCGGTGATGGTTCGTTGCCGCTCGTACAGCACAATAGTCTCACGACGTACCGGGACGCCGTTGAGTGTTGTGGTAAGCACTATTTCCCACATGGCGCCCCCCCGTTTTTTTATTGTGTTGCGATGGTACACGAAAAGAGAAGGAATGTCAAGAGTTCGGGTTTACTCGGTTCTTGGAAAGGTGTAGACTTCGTTCATGGCAGGCATGCTCAAAAACCAACCAGTGAATATTTCGCTTGCGTCCATCGTGAAGGTCGCATTCGTCGTTTTGGGGCTGTGGTTTTTGTATCTGGTCAAAGAGATCGTGGCACTTCTGTTTTTGGCCATCATTATCGCGTCGGCGATCGCGCCGCTTGCGGATCTTTTTGAACGCAAACGCATCCCGCGCATGGGAACGGTTATTGTGGTGTATTTGCTGTGTGTGGCCGCATTCGTACTGGTGTTGTATCTTATTATCCCGCCCATCGTAGATGAGCTGAAACAGCTTGCCGGACTCATTCCCGAATATTACGAAACGGTTACCAAACAGATCTTCAAAACGACGCGCGGCATCTCGCCTGACGCCGCAAAGAACGCGCAGGAATTTCTTATTACCTTCGGTGAAAAGATACGGTCGGTGACCTCCGGATTTTTAAGTGTTGTTGCGGGGGCGTTTGGCGGCGTCGTCGCCTTCGGCGCGGTGCTGGTCACCTCGTTTTATCTTGCCATCCAGCGGCGGGGGGTGGAGGATTTTTTGCGCCTGGTCACGCCCAAGGCCAATGAAGCATATGTCGTGGACCTCTGGACCCGCGTGGAGCACAAACTCGGACGGTGGCTGCAGGGGCAGCTGCTTCTTGCGCTGATCGTGGGCGTGACGGTGTTCATTGGACTATCGTTCATTGGCGTTCCGTACGCGCTCCTCCTGGGCGTTGCGGCGGCGCTGTTTGAGATCGTCCCGATCGTCGGACCGCTGCTTTCTGCCGTGCTCGGTATTTCGCTCGCGATCATCATCTCCCCGTTCTTAGCGCTTCTGACCCTCGTGTTCTATGTTATTTTGCAACAGGTGGAAAATCATATTTTAGTACCGTTGCTGATGAAGCGGGTTACGGGATTGAACCCCGTGGTGGTGATCGTCGCGTTGCTTGCCGGTGCGCACCTGGGCGGTGTTCTGGGAATGATCATTGCGGTGCCGCTTGCGACGATCGCGGGCGAACTGCTGGATGATTTTGCAAAACACAAAGCGACAGACAAGAGCACTGAACGCGCCCACGCGGCATGACGGGAACACTGTTCATTGTCGCGACGCCGGTGGGAAATATGGACGACATCACGCTTCGCGCGCTTGCAACACTGCGGCACGTTGATACCATTGCGTGCGAGGATACGCGGGTAACGCACAAATTGTTGGCGCGTCACGGCATCAGCGTGCCGTTGGTATCGTATCACCAGCACAGTACCGCCGCGCATGCGGCGCGCATCCTTGCGCTGTTGGCGGCAGGGAAAGATGTCGCATTGGTATCCGACGCCGGCACGCCGGGGATTTCCGACCCGGGCGGCATGCTGGTTGAACGTGTTGTAAAAGAACTGGGGGCAAGCGCACGTATTGTGCCGATCCCCGGGGCAAGCGCCGCAGTGTCCGCGCTTTCGGTTTCCGGTTTTCCGGCCGACCGTTTTTTGTTCTTGGGATTTCCGCCCCACAAAAAAGGCCGCACAGTATTTTTTAAAACAGTTGCCGCGACGGAAGAAACTGTTGTGTTTTACGAATCAAAACACCGCATTGAAAAAACGCTTACGGCGCTCGCCGCAGCCGTCGGTGAGCGGTCCGTGATGGTGGCGCGAGAACTCACCAAGCAGTTTGAGTCGTTCTATCGCGGCACGGCAGCGGAGTGTTGCGCCGCCCTGCGCGCCGACGATACGCGCGGCGAGTTCGTTGTGGTGGTTCGCGCGCGGTGAGCGTGCGACAGCTCGCGTGTTTTGAAGAAACGCGGGTGATATGATATGCTTCGTACCATGGCGGAGCAGAAAAAAGATTTTTATATTACCACCTCCATTCCGTATGTAAATGCGGCGCCGCACATCGGTTTTGCCCTGGAACTTTTGGAAGCGGATGTTGTGGCGCGCTATCACCGCACTCGCGGTGAGCGCGTATTTTTTTTGACCGGCACGGACGAACACGGAAAAAAGATACAAGAAGCAGCGGAAAAAGAAGGCGCGACGCCGCAACAATACGCGGACACGTTTTCCGCGCAGTTTCACGAACTGGGCGCGGCGCTGGGTATCACGAACGATGATTTTATCCGCACGAGCGACGAGCAGCGGCACATTCCTGTCGTGCAAAAAGTTCTGCAACAGCTCAAAAGCAACGGCGATATTTATAAAGACAAATACGAGGGGCGCTACTGTACGGGATGCGAAGCGTTCCTGCGCGAAGCGGAGATCGCGGATGACGGTACCTGTGTGATCCATGAGCGGCAGCCCGAACGGATCTACGAGGAAAATTACTTTTTCAGATTTTCAAAATACGCGCGCGAGGTGGAGCGAATGATCCGGGAAGATGTCATCCGCGTCGTGCCGGCGCACCGTAAGAAGGAAATGCTCAACCTGTTTTCGGAAGAAGGGGTGCGGGACGTGAGTATATCGCGTCCCTCCGCAACGATCCCATGGGGGATAGCTATGCCCCATGACGACTCCCAAACCGTGTATGTGTGGGTGGATGCGCTCCTGAATTATCTTTCGGGAGCCGGGTTCGGGACGGACGTGTTCGCGAAACGATGGCCGGCCGACATCCACATTATCGGCAAGGATATTGCGCGGTTCCACACCATGCTGTGGCCGGCGATGCTGCTGGCGCTTGCGCTGCCGCCTCCGCGGGCGATCTTTATTCACGGGCATATCAATGTGGAAGGGCGCAAAATGTCAAAATCACTTGGCAATGTTGTTGGGTCGGATATGTTGCTGCAACAATTCGGGAAAGATGCGGTGCGGTATCTGTTGTGTGCAGAAATTCCGTCAGATGACGACGGCGATTTCTCGTTCGCCCGGTTTCACGAGCGGTACGCGGCAGATCTTCAGAACGGTATCGGCAACCTGGTGTCGCGCGTGGTGACGGTCGGAGAAAAGTATCCCGACGTGTTCGGGAATATCACGCTTGACGGCGCGTTTTCGGAGGCACTCCGCACGGCGCGCACAACGTACGAGGAGCATATCGGCAATTTTCAGCTACATCACGCGCTGTCGGCAGTAACGCGGCTGGTGAAAGAGGCCAACAAACTGGTGGATAGCACCAAGCTCTGGGAGCTTCCGTCGTCCGACCCCGCGGCCGCCGTACGGGTGATGCATGATCTTGCCGGTGTTTTGTTTGTGGTTGCGGAGCTGTGTGCGCCGTTCATGCCCGATACGGCCGAAAAGATCCGCGGGGCGCTCGGGGTTGGCGCGTCCGAAACAGCAGGTCGGTATGTGGTGTTCACCAAACCGGCGCAGCCGCTGTTCCCGCGGCTTGCACCATGATACCAATATGCAAATGAGTACACATGATACGAATCATACCAATGCTCTGGAACGGGAATTCGTAGCCATTCGTTGCATTCGCATGCATTCGTATATTGGTATCGCATATGCTGTTTGACTCCCATACCCATCTTCATTTCAAAGATTTTGACGAGGATCGCGATGCGGTGCTCGCGCGCTGCCGCGCCGAAGGCGTGAGCATGCTGAATGTCGGCACTGATGCCGCCGATTCGCAAAAAGCCGTTGCGCTTGGGCGTAGCGCGGGCAACGGTGTCTATGCGTCATCCGGCATCCATCCGAATGAAGTTTCGCCGGAGGCCGATTTTGAAACCGTTGCGCTTCTCGCGCGTGATGAGAACGTTGTTGCCATCGGTGAAACGGGACTGGACTATTTTCGGACGACGGAAAAAAGCAAACAAGAGCTCCAAAAGGAGTTTTTCATAAAACATATTCAGCTTGCGCACGAAGTTGGCAAGCCGCTCATCATTCATTGTCGGAACGCACACCCCGACCTACTCCAACTACTTACCACATACCACTCACTACTTTCCAAAGGTGGCGTGATGCATTTTTTCGGCGGAGAAGGAGCGGGGGAAAACGCGGAGGCGTACCGTGCGATGGGGTTTTACCTTTCGTTTGCGGGCGTCGTTACGTTTTCAAACTATGCATACGCCGAAGAACTCAAACGCATTCCGCTGGAGCGTATGCTCATAGAAACTGACGCGCCGTTCGTTGCGCCAGTGCCATATCGTGGGAAACGGAACGAACCGCCCTTCGTGCGGTTCGTTGCGGAAAAAATTGCGGAGATAAAAGGAGTACGTTACGAGGAAGTTGCGGAACAGACGGCTGTGAACGCACGAAGGTTGTTTGACGTTGAGTAATTTAAAATTCAATGTGCCAGTGGTTCTTTTCGTTTAAAATTTCTGCTCCACTAATGATGCTTCCGGCCCCATAGTACGGCCCAAGAGATGTGTTGCTTTTTACGGCTGCTCCCGAACATTCACCATGATCTACACTGGTGACATTGTTATACGTATAGTCATACGTTGGGTCGTACCCCACGCGTTGCGCCCTATTTTGCATGAGTACCACCGATCGGCAGATAAAATCATTTACAATCGGGCTTTTACTTATATCAACGGTTGCAATGTTTGGCCCATGTGTTGTGTGGCATGCCTGTTCCGTTCCGCCGGTGATGTTTAAGTTGCTGCTCGGATGCTGTTCCTTCAAAGCTTTTTGTAAGGTTACAAGGCTCTCTACGGCGTCGTTCGGGAGTTGCGCTACCGTGGTGCAACACTGACTGCCGTCCTCTGCCGGTCCGTTAAATGTTTGGCAATAATTGGTTTTGACTTGTATTTCAGCTTTGTAGAGTGCTAGTCTCGCGCAACCGTTCCTGTCATCAGCGCCGCCGCTGTTGTCGCAGCCTGCCGGCGCGCCCGGCACAGCCGCTCGTTGCGGCGGCAACGGCGGAAAGCATTGAATCTGGTTCCAAGGAAGCAGAACTCTGTTTGATTCCGGTTTTCCTCCGCCGATTACCACCGTTGATCCGGCCGGTTGTGTTGCTGATTTCGCAAAAAATAAAAGAAGTTCGTTAATAACGATCCACGCGGCGAAAGTGATGAGCAGGCCAATGACGGTCGTTTTGATGACGCCAAACCCCCGACTTCGCATTCCCGCATTTTCTCCCGAAATAAGAATGTAAAATCCCCCAACGGCAATGGCAAGCACGGCCGCCAGCGGCGCTGCGGTAAACATGAGCCAGTTGGTGATGCCTTGTGCAAGAGTATAGAGGTGGCAGAGGTTGCATGCAACTCCTTCATTGAGGGGCGTTGCGGGGTCGTCGGTTGTGCCGCACGGCACGAGTCCCGCGGCAAGCGCGACGAGTGGTATGGCGACACTCAAAATGCCAAGCGTTATGAGGAGTTTTTTGTTTCGCGCAAGCGCCATATCGGCATTGTACCACCCTTTATTTTCCCCGCAAAATCTGCTAAAATAACATCATGCAAATTTCGTGGTACGGACAGTCCTGTTTTAAGCTCATAAGCGGCGACCTCACGGTCGTCGTGAGTCCTTTTGGGACCGCCACCGGGCTTCCTATGGTACGGGGGCGTGCGGATATTGTGCTCTTTTCCGACGATGACGCGCGCCGCGATGCGCTCAAATCATTGGACGCCGGGTTTGTCATTGCGGGCGCGGGAGAGTATGAAGTGCGCGGTGTTGGCGTGAGCGGGTTTACATTCTTTCATCCCGCGCCGAAAGGGAAAGGAATGCCGAAAAAATCAACGGCGTATCTTATCCGCATGGACGGCATGACGCTGTGCCATCTGGACAGCATCAGCAAGGAAGAGGCGGAGCGCCTGCTGGAACACATGGGCGGCGTGGATATTCTCATGGTCCCGGTTGGCGGGAAGCACCAAAGCGGCGCGAGCGAGCTTGCCGCGTTGGATGCCGAGGGTGCAGTGTCGGTCATCGGCGAGATCGAGCCGCGCGTGACGATTCCCATGCTGTACAAGATCCCCAAGCTCACGTTTGCGCTTGAAGGGTTGCCCGCATTCGTGAAAGCGATGGGAGGGCCCGCCGTCGAGCCGGTGGAAAAATTCACGGTCAAAAAGAAGGACCTGCCGCAGGAAGAAACGCGGCTGGTCGTGTGCGCGTCGCCGACATAACGATATGGGTGATTTTTTACAAAAACTCAAAGAGCAGCCGCATGCGGTGAAACGCAAGATCTTTGTCGTTGCCATGATCGGTTTTTTCATTCTGGTGTTTTCCGCGTATCTGTTGTCGCTTTCCCGCACGGTGGCGTATGCGGTGCACGAGGAACAGCGCAGGGAAGGGGGGCTTGGCGAGTTCCATTTGCCGGAACTGAAGGACGGCGTGGGTGCGGCGGTCAAGGATATTATGCGTTCGTTTGAGTAAACACAGGAACCATGGCGGAAGAACCAAAAGAGAAATTCCATATCGGCACGATCGAGGGGCGGGAGGTGACCGACGAAATGCGGGAGTCGTACCTCGACTACGCGATGTCGGTGATCGTTGCGCGGGCGCTGCCCGATGTGCGGGACGGTCTGAAACCGGTGCACCGGCGCATCTTGTACGCGATGTCGGAGCTTGGGTTGCGGCACACCGCAAAGTTTTTGAAATGCGCGCGCATTGTCGGCGACACGATGGGGAAGTACCATCCCCATGGCGACATGGCGATCTACGACGCGCTCGCGCGCATGGCGCAAACATTTTCCCTGCGCTATCCGCTGGTGGACGGGCAGGGGAACTTCGGTTCCATCGACGGGGATGCGCCGGCGGCGATGCGGTATACGGAAGCACGCATGCGTGCGCTCGCCGAGGAGATGCTCGCCGACATCGAGAAAGAAACGGTTGACTTTGCGGATAATTATGACGCCACTCGCACCGAACCAAAGGTGCTGCCCGCAAAGGTCCCGCAGCTTTTGCTCTCCGGCCAGACGGGGATCGCGGTCGGCATGGCAACCACCATTCCGCCGCATAACTTGGGCGAGGTCGTGGACGCGACGGTGCATCTTATTGACCATCCCGCGGCGAGCGTGGAGGATCTGCTTACGTTCGTGAAAGGGCCGGACTTCCCGACCGGCGGGATCGTGTATAACCAGCGCGACATTATGGTCACCTATAGCACCGGCAAGGGCCCGATGACGGTGCGCGCAGCAACGGAGATCGCGGAAACGAAAAGCGGACACCAGCAGATCGTCGTGAGCGAAATTCCGTTTCAGGTGAACAAGTCGTCGCTCATCGAAAAGATGGCGGAGCTCGTGAAAGAGAAAAGAGTGGAGGGTATCAAAGATATTCGGGATGAGTCCGATAAAGAGGGCTTGCGCATCGTGATCGACCTCAAAAACGACGCGTTCCCCCAAAAGGTTTTGAACAAACTGTTCAAGTTCACCGACCTCCAAAAAGTGTTCCATATCAACATGCTGGCGCTGGTGGACGGCATTCAGCCGACCGTATTGTCTTTGAAAGGCGTCCTGGAACATTTTATCGCGCACCGCGTGGATGTGGTGACGCGCCGGACGCGCTACGACCTTACCAAAGCGAAAGAGCGCGCGCATATTTTGGAAGGGCTTTCAAAAGCGCTTGACCATATTGACGCGGTGATCGCGCTCATTAAAAAGTCGGAAACGAAAGAGCTCGCACACGCGGGGTTGATGAAGTCGTTTCGGTTGTCGGAGGTGCAGGCAACGGCGATCCTGGAAATGCGGCTCGCTACGCTCGCGGGGCTTGAGCGAAAAAAGATAGAGGATGAGCTGAAAGAAAAGAAAAAGCTCATTACCTTTTTGGAGGGGATCCTCAAAGACCGTACGAAAGTTGCGGGTGTTATCAAGGACGAACTGCTGGATATGAGAGCAAAGTACGCCGACGAACGGCGGACAAAAGTCGTGAAAGGCGCCGTATCGGAATTTCGGGAAGAGGATCTTATTCCGGAAGAAAGCTCGGTGATCGCGATCTCGTATGGTGGTTATATCAAACGGGTGAATCCGACGGCGTATCGGACGCAAAAGCGCGGCGGCAAGGGTGTGACCGGCATGGAAACAAAAGAGGAAGACGCGGTGGAACATTTTATATCGGCGAGTACGCACGATAATCTGCTGCTGTTCACGAACAGAGGAAAAGTATTTCAAATAAAAGCGTATGAAGTTCCGGAGTCGGGCAGGACCTCGCGCGGCAAGGCGATCGCGAATATTCTGGACATTCAGCAGCAAGACACCATTACCGCGCTGGTTGCGGTCAAAGAGCAGCTCGGGAAAAAGGGGCGCGTGAAAGGGGGGGTGGCTCCCGGTGACTCCGGCGCGTATTTAATCATGGCGACGAAAAATGGTATAATAAAAAAGGTCAGCACGAGCGAATTCAGTACCGTGCGCCGCACGGGAGTGCAGGCGATCTCTTTGAAAGGGACGGATGCGCTCAAGTGGGTCAAGCTTTCGCGAGGGAACGACGAGATCGTTCTGCTGACGCGGAACGGCAAGGCGATCCGCTTTGCCGAGAAGCAAGTTCGTCCCATGGGGCGGACCGCGGCGGGCGTTCGCGCGATCACGCTCAAAAGCGGCGACACGGTGGTTGGGTTTGGCGTTATTCCGCGCGGCAAAGAAAAGGCGCTTGAACTGCTGGTCGTCAGCGAGAACGGTTTCGGGAAGCGCACGGCGCTTGACGAGTACCGTCTCCAGTCCCGCGGCGGGCAGGGGGTTAAAACATACAAAGTGACGGAAAAGACAGGGAAAGTGATCGCATCCCTCCTCCTGGAGCAGAACGACAAGGACCTTATTGCCATGTCGCAGAAGGGACAGGTTATTCGGACGGACCTTTCATCCATTCCAACGCTTGCGCGCACGACGCAG
>JBBTXL010000021.1:0-11179 GCA_038062295.1 Patescibacteria group bacterium | reverse complement strand
CGCCGCCGCCGCCGCCGCCGCCGGTACCATTAGCACACCAACCATCGTATTGTGAATTAGCGCCGCCGCCGCCGCCGCCGCCCGAACCGGCAGTAAGCGCAGTTCCATTAGCAGGACCGGCTGTGCCACTGCTGGTGCTGCCAGCGCCGCCATGTCCGCCGCCAGCACTACCGCCAGTGGAGGTAGAACCACAATCATCGCCGTAACCAGCAGCGCCGCCGCCGCCGCCGCCAGCGCCGCCGCCCGTTCCTCCATTCCCTCCCGTATCTCCTACGCCTCCCGTACCTCCTCCAGCGCCTCCCGCGCCGCCGCTTGTTCCTGAACCTCCGTCATAACCACCAGATCCCAAGATGCCCGTCCCGCTGACAGTTACATTCTTTGTTGCGTTCAGCACAACAGCGCTCGTACCGGTAATGGTGAGTATTTTGCCTGTGGGGATATTAATCGATGTAAAATTCCAAGTGCTTTTTGTTCCATTGGAAGTCATCGTACAGACACCTGTTCCAGAATTCCAACTTAGGTTTGTACCGCTGCAACCCGCGCCGGTGGACAGATCCAATGCCCCATCCACCTCCGTGCCACCGTAGGGCCCAAGCTTTACGCTGTTAGAAATGACAGCGGTTCCTGATGTCGCATATCCGTCTGTGGTGAAGTGAGCAGTTGTTGTGTGTGTTATTGGTGTTCCTGTTGTTTTTACAATCGTTAAACTATTGCCGGACGCGCTGGTATTGGCGTCAATGGCGCTCTTGCCGGTCCATGCGGTTTGGTTGCTGGTGTGCGTCGCGGCAGTAGACCCAGTCGTGCCGGTCCATGCGGTTTGCAAGAAACTTCCCGTGTTTCCGGTAGACATGGTAACGGTAGTTCCTGCCGATATCTGGCTGTCAGATGAAACATACTTTGTCCATGTGTTTCCTGTGCTTGAACCGTACCCCGAGTCCGTCAGCACCGTGCTTGCATCAATGCCTCCCGCCCAACTCTGCTGTAAAAAAGAATCGGATGTTGACGCAAGCGTTATCGTTGGGTTCGAAGCGGCGGTACCCGTAATAAAGGAATTGCTTGATGTTGAGTAAAAACTTTCCACACCCGTTGCCGCGGCACCCCCGGTGTGGCCTGTCGTTGCGCTAATATTTGCCTCCGGGTCCCAATCGTTCTGCGTAAACGTATAGCTCGCCGCGAACGCCGGCGTTGCATTATAAAAGGAAATGCTCAAAACATTGGCAATGACAACCAATCCGATAAGCGTCTTTCTGGCGAATGTTTTGACCTTTTTCAAAAAATCCTTTCGAATGCTAATGTGCATGATGTATATGAATTATCTTCGGATGCCCTTTTTCTTGGCGTCCTGATACAAACGCAAAGCATCGCGGATCAGCTCGCTTTTGTTTTTCTCCTCGCGCTTTGCCAATAAGGCAATCTCTTTTTCCATTTTCGGCGGAAGCGATATCGCCCACACCTTTCGAAGTATTGCCATTTCAATCCGGCAACAATGTATTACATTGTAATACAGCTACCGGTTTGTTGTAATACTTCTATTATACAGTGCAATAAGGAAATAAGGAAATGCTGTCATTGTGGATAACTTTTCCCTATTATTTCCTTATAAAATCGTGAAAAATAAAACATCCGCTTCTGTGGCGGATGTTCGTGCGCGCTTCTATGATTAATAAGGAAATAATAATTACTGTATGTTTATGTTCTCCAGATGTGTGATTTCATTATCATTTCCATATGGGTCAAGTAGAACAAAAATAGCGTCCATGCGCCATTTTTGTTGTTCTTCCATATACGATGACCGATAGAGCTCTACGATACGATGAAATTTCCCTATCTTACGCCATGTCATGTTCTCCTCTGGCGCGATAAGGCTTCCTTTCTTGCTTGTTTTTACTTCTATAAACACGATTTCCTTATCTTTCTTTGCAATAATATCTATTTCCCCATATTTCATGAGATAATTCCTCTCAATGATACGATATCCTTTCCTTATAAGATACTGACATGTCAATTCTTCCCCAAGATCACCAGTTTTTCGTTGAGAGGTTTTCATAATGTGGACCTGGGGAGAATCGAACTCCCGTTTCCCCAATGCGAATGGGGTGTTTTACCACTGAACCACAGGCCCGATATCTTAAGAAAAAAATTTCCTTATTTTCCTTCTTCCTGCTCCACTTTTCCAATAACGCTCTCTATCTTTTGCATCGGCTAAATTTGCTATTTCTTCAGTATACAGAATTTTGAGAGGTCGTCTATTTTTGGTTGCATCTACGTTACCCTTGTTGTGTTCTAAAAGTCGTTGCACCATATTTTTAGTAAATCCGGTATAGGTTTTTCCGTTATTTAAACTCTGAAGTATATAAACTATATACATAGGATTATGGAATCGCCGCTCAAACTTTGTTTGAGCGAGCCTCGCCCAATTAAGGATTGGGCGGGGACCCCTGTCTCGTCAATGCGAATGACGCGTGTTACCACTCTACTACAGGCCCTTGAACGCACCCTTGTCCCGTTAGAAAAATTACTGTCGGGGTACCCGGATTCGAACCGGGATCACACGAACCCGAATCGTGCATACTACCATTATACTATACCCCGAAATTATTGGAATCGCCGCCCCGAAGGGGCGAGCCTCGCCCAATCGTTAGATTGGGCGGGAACCCAGTCTCTACGCCCCCGAAGCGCATGTACTACCGGTATACTACGGCCCGATACTTGCAAACAAGTCTTCAAACCATCACATTATCATACTTTTTTTATATAGAAAATCTTTGAAAATAGGCTTTTTAAAAATCGCTTAACCATCAACAAATTTCAGAAAACATGACATTTCCGGAATTTCCTCATGGTTAAGCCATGGATTGGCGAGAAGTTGTCATTTCTACTTTTAAACATTGAATTTTCTCCGTTCTTCCGACTCAAAAATCTGAATATGCTCGTCTGCTTTTTTTATCATATCAGAGAGTTCTGAAACTGACATTTTGTTCAATTCAACCATCCGATCATCCAAATACTCTTCCGTGTTAAGCTTCGGGTTATCCAGAACTTCGGAAAGCATGGCATTCAATATAATGCCTATTTTTGGACTGGGGGAAATACCCAAAATTCTCATCACATCATCTCCATTCACTTTCAGCATCTTTACGGAAATCGGATCTTTGGAAAGGGAATGCACCATATACCGAAAGTGCCGTAACTTATATGGCTCCGCTTTTGGCACGCCAGAGCCAATCCTATCAGCAAAGCGGACATTTATCAAATCATCCATATTCTCCAATCCGACATTTTTGATAAGCCGGCGTACAGACGAGGGGGTTACTTCGTCAACATTATAATAGAAGAGATGATAACGGACCAACAAAAAGACCTTTTCTATGTCAGCAGTAGAAAACTTCATTCTTTGCATAATATTTTTACTCACTTTTGCACCAAAAATATCATGGTTATAAAATGTTGCATTCGGTCCTTCACCTCGCTTGGTGCGCGGCTTTGCGACATCATGGAAAAATGCCGCGAGTCGAACGGAAAGATTATAGTTTTGTTCCGCGGCATACGCAAGTGCCCGAAGGTTATGCTCATATACCGTGTATATGTGGTGTTTGTTCTGGGTAACACCAACGCCTTCCAGAATTTCCGGAATAATATATGCGAGCAAGCCGGTCTCACGGAGAAGTTCAGCTCCACGCGCGGCATGTACAGACATGATCATTTTCACAAACTCATCGCGAATACGCTCTTGTGAAACATGCGCGATGGATGAGGAACTTTCCTTAATGGCCGCAAGGGTTTCCTTTTCTATTGTAAAGTTAAGCTGTGTTGCAAATCGCACGGCGCGCATCAAACGCAGTGCATCTTCCTCAAATCTTTCATGCGGACTGCCAACCGCTCTGACAAGTTCCTCTCTAAGATCTTTTTCTCCATGAAACGGGTCTACAATTTTTTCATCGTGCCCGAATGCCATCGCGTTAATGGTAAAGTCGCGGCGCGCCAGATCTTCTTTCAGGTCTTGCGTGTATGTGACTTCATCGGGTCGGCGCTTGTCGGTATAGTGATGGTCAATGCGATAGGTTGTTACCTGCACCTCCATCCCGCTTTCGTGCACCGTTACCGTTCCGAATTTATTTTCATAAAAACTTTTTGGAAAAACTTTTTGGATCTGCTCCGGTTGTGCATTCGTCGCTACATCCCAATCCTTTGGTTCTTTTTTGAGCATAACATCACGAACGCAACCGCCAACGACATACGCGTCAAAACTGGCCGCGCGTAATCCGGCGAGTACGCGGTGAACTCGCTCAGGAACTTTTATATTTTTCTCGCGTGACATGAGCCTACTATACACCACCCTTCTTTCTCTTGGCAACGCATGGTCGTTGAACATCCGAGCGCTGGGTTGTGCAGACCCTACTGTAATACTCTGTCATACAAACGGTCACACATTTGCGTATAGACGCAAATGTGTGACCGGATATTTCTACGGCGCGCGGCGTACAGAAAAGTAGCGTTGCAATTTTTCTTCACCCTCAAAATGGGAAACATGCATCACCACGATAAAGTCTCGGACTCCCCAATACGCTCCAAGAATATCAATTTCCTTTTCGCAAGGATACGGATGAAGAAAAACACTTTTCTGGAGTTGATAAAACCCGATGTTTTTTAATTTCCTGCGTAGCGCGTCGCGCGCTTTGTTGAATGTGCTGGGAATATCAAACATCACCAGTCGCCAGGTACCGTCCCAATGTTTGTGCGGTTCAATGGTAAGCGTTTCCATATCGTACCGCTCCGCAAGTTTTTTTCCTTTTTTAGAAAGTGCGAGCGCAACGCGACCGTCTGCTGTGGGGCGCACCTCAAGAAGGTTTCGCCGCTTGAGCCGTTTCAGGTCCTGTGTAAAACGCTTTCGCTCAAACTTTTTCTGCCGCAGGTACGCTTGCAACAGAAGGTGGGGGAGCATGGGAGCCGCAAGGGAAAGCACGACAACGCCGCTGCCAATCGCAAGAAATCGTATCAGTTGATGTGTGCGGAGGTTTTTCATACTACCCATGATATCATAGATCTCCACCGGTCACAAAATAAAGTATATACGCAAAAGTGTGCCCTGTTGATTTTTCGGCGGGTTTTTACTACGATGTGGGGATGTTGGTTTGTTGATTCGCCATGGTGAGTGTGGAGCGGTTCGCGGAGCACCGTCTTGTTGTTTTGCGGACGGGACATGGTTGGATCCACCGGTTCGCCTGCCGAACGCCTCCGTCGTTTAGTGGATAGGACGCGAGATTGCGGATCTCGTAACCGAGGTTCGATTCCTCGCGGAGGCACATAAAACTTTTCGTTTCACTTCCCAGTACGGTCACAAAATCAAGTATATACGCAAAAGTGTGCCCATTCCAAAAACGGTACCGTCATTTTGCTCGCCCTGGCGCGGCGTGATATACTGTTCACAGTATGGGCGCATCGTTCTCACTATCTCTCAATAAAAAGATCGGCTTTTTGTTTACCTTGACCGCCGGCGTCACGCTGTTGGGCGCCTGGTTCCATGAAACGCCCGGCGTGCTGCTGGGCACCACCGCCATCATTATCACCAACCTTGCCTGCGCCGCTTTTGTGTTCCGTGCCGCACTCGCAAACCTTCACGAAACAATCCTCACGCTCCGCAAGATCGGCTGGGGCGACTATACCGCGCGTGTTGACGCGACGAAAAACCCCGACCTTGCCGTCATCAACGACATGGCAAAAATGCTCGCGGACCGCGACTCGCACATCACCCAGCGCGCGTACCAAACGGCGGTGCTGCGCGAAATATCCGAGCGCATCAGCGAATCGCTCACCACGGAGGAGATCCTTGAGATCACGGCGGGGTCGCTTCAAAAGATCGTGCCCTACAGCACCGTGTCATACATTATTATAAACCCCGACGGCACGGCAACGCTCAAGTGCCATCTGGAAGATTCGGTGAACAAGCGATTCGCCGAGGAGGCGAAGAAAAAAATGCTGTTCGCGATCGAGTCCGTCACAGGGATGCATATTCCGGAAGAAAAGATAAGAACAACCTACTTTGGGAACATATTCGACGAAACGGCGCGCGACCACGTGCGGTCGTTCTTCAACGTGCCGATGGTCATTGACCGGAAACTGGTCGGCATCATCAATGTCGCATCGCTCAAGCCTGGCCTCTATACCGAACCGGCGGTTTCCATTCTCTACAACATCGTGGAACACGCAGGGGCGACCATCGGCAAGATCCGCGCCATCGTGGCGCACGAGTCGCAGAAGGTTGACAGTATGCTTGCATCCATCACCGACGGCGTGATCATGGCGAGTACGGCGGGGGAGATGCTCGTCATGAACAACAAAGCGCAAAAGATCCTGCGTCTCGCCGAACACCAGGAATCCATGCTTGACGTTATTCATTCGCTCTACGGCATCTTTGACCTGCGCGGCGCGATGGACGAGGTTACCCGGACAAAAATAGAAAAATCATTCCCGGAAATATCATTGGAGCACGCGTTCTATAAGATTACCGCGAGCCCGGTCCTCAACTCGAACAACGAGATCTATGCCGTTGCGTTCGTGCTCTCGGATATCACCCATGAAAAGGAGATCGATGCGATGAAATCGGAATTCATCTCCACCACCTCGCACCAGCTCCGTACGCCGCTTTCATCCATGAAATGGTTTTTGGAAATGCTGTTGGGAAGCGATTTGGGCACGATCAACGAAAAACAAAAGGAAGTGCTCACCGACATTTATAATTCCAACGAACGCATTATCACGCTGGTGAACGACCTGCTGGACGTTTCGCGCATTGAGTCTGGGAAGATCACGCTTGAGCCGACGCCGACAAACCTTGTCGAGTTCATCCGGAGCATGTTGCCGGAAACCAACACGATGTTTAAAAAACGAAAGCAGGAGTTTTCATTTGAATATCCCGAGGCCATGCCGCGCGTCGCAGTGGACCCGAAGCTCATCTGGCAGGTACTGCAAAACCTCCTGACCAACGCTTCAAAATACACGCCGGAGAACGGAAAGGTCACGATGACCTTGTCGCTGGAACCGGACCACGTTCTCCTGAAAGTAGTGGACAACGGGTTTGGCATTCCGGAGTTTCAAAAACACCGTATCTTTGAAAAGTTCTTCCGCGCGGATAACGTCGCAAAATCAGACGGAACGGGCCTGGGGCTCTACATCGCGCGACAGATCGCTGAAGCGTCGGGGGGGAAGCTGTGGTTTGAATCCACAGAAGGAAAAGGAACAACCTTCTTTTTGACGCTGCCGCTGTTGGGAAGCGCTCCGCAAAAGGTCATCCGACCGGCATCATTCTAGAATCGTATGGAAAACGAATATACTACAATCATTGCCGCGATCATCCGCAAACATATTGATGTCATGGGGCCGACCGTCGCGCTCTCCATCGCACAAAAGATCCCGACAATCAAAGTTGCGCAAAACGGTGATGTGCTGTCCCTGACCGGAGACCCGAAAACGGCGCTTGTACAAGTCACACAGGCATATGCTTCGTTTGCCGGCAGCATTTCGGACATGATCGTGGAGTCGGTCCTCGCAGCGCATCCCGATATTTCTTTGGATGAATAGTACGCGTATTATCGCGGGACTCGTCTTTTTCGTTCTGACGATACCGGCGCTTCCGCCGATATTTTTCCCGTTGTTCGAGCCGTACACGTTCGGTAAAATGGAGCTGTTTGAAATTGCCGTTGAACTCATGGCGTTGGTGTTCGCGTTTTCCGTGAAACACCGGGGAGCGCTTGTGCCCGTCCTGATGGACCGACTCGTCATCGCTGTGGGTATGCTGTGCGGCGTTGCGGCGCTTGCAACGCTCGTGAGCGTGGACATCACACAAAGCTTTTGGGGTTCCAGCGCGCGGGGGGACGGTTTGTTTCCGCTCCTGCACTTTGCTCTGTTCTTTTTTGTTCTGCGCGCGGCATTCACACATAACATGATGCTCTCCGCTCTGCGGTTCTCGGTCGGGGCGAGTCTGTTCACCGCCTGGTATGGCGTTGCACAATGGTTTGCGCTACCACTCGTGAGTGACCCGATGGGGGAAATATTTTCAACGATCGGCAACCCTGCATTCTTTGCGGCATACCTTGCAATGCATATATTCTGCGCGCTGTATCTCGCGCGCGGTGAAACGCGCGCGAACTGGCACATTCTGTGGTACACCATTGCTGTCTTTGAAGTGGTTGTCGCAGTCCTTGCAAACAGTGCGGCTGTGACGACCGGGTTGATGCTGGGACTGTTGGTCGCCGCGTATCCATATGCAAAAGAGCGGTGGGGGGGCAGGAGCATAACGCTGGCGGCAGGAGGTAGTGTGCTGTGCATCGCGGGAGCATTCCTGTTCTTTGCAAATCCTATCCTTGACCGCACGACGACACAGAGCCGGCTCTTCGTCTGGAAACACAGCATCGGTGTTATTGCGGAACGCCCATTCATCGGTCACGGCGCACAACAATTTTCCGTACCGGTCGCGCATACAGGGGAAACCTTCGACAAGCCGCATAATATCTTTTTGGAACTCCTGGTCAGTTATGGCATCGCCGGGCTTATGGCATACCTGTTCATGTGGTACGCCGCGGAGCGCAGTGTGCACCGGATATTTTCGGAACAAAAAGACAGGTTCTTGTTCTGGGGACTTGGCGTATCATATGTGATGTTTTTATTCTTCTTCTTTGAAGTGTTCGCAACTGCGCTGTTATTTTTCTTTCTTCTCGCATTGCTGGGTGCGCAGGCACAAGAAGCGGTTCCGTTGCGCCCGTTTACCTTCGTCCCTACGGGGGGCGTCGTTGTGTGTGTGTTTATTCTCTTTGCCATTTTTCATTACCAACCGCTATTCACGGCATATTTTTCCAACCGGCTTTTTACCCATGCGGCCGCGACGGGCACCCTTGATAATTCTCTCAAAACAGAAGCGCTCCGGTATGATTCGTTCAACCGGCCGTTCGTAGAAAATGCCATCGCGTTGTTTGAACGGGAAAAGAAAAGGGGCAGCGAACGGGGTCTGTGATATAATAACTGTATCTATGGATAAGAAAGATATTAAAATACTTATCGTGGAGGACGACCTCATGCTGAACAAGATCTATCAGACCAAGTTCGGACTGTTGGGCTATTCCGTGCATGCCGCCTACGACGGGGAAGAGGGGATCAAAAAAATGGAGGAGGTCGTGCCGAATGTCGTGCTCCTGGACCTCATGCTCCCTAAAAAAAGCGGATTTGAAGTTTTAGAGGCCGTCAAACAAAACCTGCGGCTCAACCACATTCCTATTATTATATTATCCAACCTCGGGCAGGAGGCCGACATGAAGAAGGGAATAGGGCTTGGCGCCGTTGACTTTCTGGTAAAAAGTAACGTGAAACTAGAGTCCGTCATTCAGCATGTGGAAAACATCTTGCAGAAACACGGCCCGATGTAATATACTAAAGATGCTTATTATTTATATGTACCTATGATATCTTCCGAGCGCAAGCAAGGGTTTACGCTTCTGGAATTGCTGATCGTCATCACGATCCTGGCAATTCTGACGCTGGTCGTCGTGTTATTCATTAATCCGGTTGAGATCCTGAAAAAATCGCGCGATGTCCAGCGCATGTCGGACCTCTCCACAATGAAAACCGCGCTGTCGCTCTATCTACAGGACAGGGCAAATAATAGCCTCGGGGGAGTACCACGTTGCAGCCCGACCAATTTTGCCGGAACCGGAGGTGAACCGCGGATCAGGATATCGCTTACCATAGACAGTCCGACAAACACGACCAGGACCGCCGCAAACCCCGCAACCGAAAGTTACACTGCGGCATCATCCACAACAGCATACAATAATGACGGCACCGGATGGATTCCCGCTATTAGTTTTGCCTCGTTCTCTTCCGGAGCGCCAATTGAGCGCCTGCCGGCAGATCCCGTCAATACCGGTGGAACCGCATCGGGAGCCATGGGCATTGACAGCTTGTATTACCGGTACGGGTGCAAAACGAACAACACATTTGAAATAGACGCGACATTGGAAAGCGATACCTACGGCCAACCATCCATAACGGACAATAAGGCGAAAACCGACGGCGGGAATGCCTCCATGAGATATGAGGTCGGCACCGACTTAAACATCTTGCCGAGCACCGCTCCGACATTCGCAAGTCCTCTGACATAAACCAGTGACGCCAAAAACGCCCCGCACGCGCGGGGTGTTTTGTTTTCATCAAAATGAGATATAATGGACAAAGTGCTTTTCTATCTATATGAAACTTGATATCGCCAATGCCGTGACACTCTATGCCCCCGCCGCAGTGAGTATGGTCATGCTCGCCTGGGCCGGCTGGCATTATATAAAAGGAACGCTTACGGTGGGAACACTCAAAAAACTTCTGTGGTTTTTCGCCGCGTTTTTAGTCGTGCTGGCCGCCGCAAAGATTATTGTACAATACTACGCGTACAAAACAGACCCCTTCGGCAAACTGTTCTTGCCGCCCTACCAATCTCTTGATTGGTTTACGTACAGTATGTGGAAAAATCATATTGCGCCGGTTCTTTTTGCGGCCATCGCCGGAATTTTGACATATGGTGCCGCACGAGGCGCAAATCGGTTTTTTAAACGAGAGTTGTTTGTGGAATATGATACATATATCCTCCTGCTTGCCGCACTCATCGTCAGCTGGCCGAACTATGTGGTGTATTGTGGCATTGTCGCGCTCCTGACGGTGCTTATACTGGTGTGGAAGGGGGTGAAGCAAAAAAACTTTTCCGACCCGGTCGTTATCACCGGCGCGCTCCTGGCGGGCATCCCGCTCGCGCTGCTGCTCGGGAACGCCGCAACAAGTTACTTTGTGCTGTGGAAACTGACCATATAAGGAACGATGCATATTTCCGAACAAAACCTGAAAAAGATCGTTACCGGCTCGGGCGTTATCAGCGACGCACAGTTTGAAGCCGCGCGTCAGGAAGCCGCGCGCATGAACCGTACCGTTGAGAATGTTCTCATCGGCAAGGGAGACATCACCGAGGCGTACTTTGGCGAGATCGTATCGGGATATCTCAACATCCCCACGATAAATTTCAATACCACCCCACTGGACGACGCCGCGCTGCACCTCTTGCCGGAAGCGTTCTCAAAAACAAAACGCATATCGGCGTTCGCTCATGACCCAGGGCAGCGCACGGTCAAAGTCGCCATGGAAGACC
>JBBTXL010000020.1:0-11148 GCA_038062295.1 Patescibacteria group bacterium | reverse complement strand
TACAAGCTTCTCAAATATGAGTTCAAACGGGGGGGTCACTCTGCACACTGTTGCAAATGCCTGCTCAAGCGCGGAAATGCGCTGGTCGTCAACATCGCCCAAAAACCGCGCCGTCAGATGCAGCTGCTCGCGTTGTGTCCAGCGTAACTGTCCCGTAACTTCCTCGTGTCTCCTTATACACTCATGCTGCCACTCGCCAAACGCGTCGCGGTAGGTCTCCGGTACAGGAAGTGAAATAAAAAGGCGAACGATCTTTATATCCATATCCTTACTCTATACCCTATCAGCCGATTCTTTCAACCCCTTTCATACATAAAGTAAAAGGTGGCGACCACGCTGGGTCACCACCCCTCCTAAATTGCAAGGGAATATTCTCCTATGGTACCTTCCTCTTTTGTTTCCGTCAAACGGGAACAGTGGATTACTTATGACGCGGCAGTAACAGCCTGTGCCGCTTCACGGTAGTGGCACCACTCGCAGTCGGCGGCGGCCTGCGGCAGCGTATTGTTCGTCAAACACGCACGCGCATCCAGGAGTGCCTTTTCCACCCATGCATCCGAGCCGGTGTACGGGATGAGCTTGACGTCAAATTCCAGTTTTCCGTCAAACGCCGCTTTGTCGCGCCGACCGTTCACATACACAAAATATCCCGTGTCCGAAACCCAAAAACCATTATGACGCAGAAGCCACTGATAGATCTCCATCTGGTTCTTATAACTTCGCTGCCATTCCGCATCTATATTCACTTCGCTGTCCTTGGATGTTGCTTTGTAGTCCACCACCGCGAGCTCCCCTTTCGGACTGACCCAGATATCGTCCACCGCGCCGGTGACAATAAAGTTGGTCGGCCCGTGCAGGTACTGCACGCCGACGAAGTTTTCCCGCCAGCGGTCAAGGTCATCGTGCACAAATGGCACAGCATCCACGTTGTAGTGCTCCATCAGGGGATGACGCGTGCCTTGAGCCCGATGGACATCAAATTCTTTCTTCAGGAGATGGTCGACCGCGCTGTTTAAGTTAAATGGAAAACCGGGGGGCTGCCCGACCCCGAGCCGCCGGTCAAGATAAAAACACCGCGCGCACCGCAAAAATTCCTCTATCTTCGTGCGGCTTATTTTGAACGGCTGGTCGGACGCCGGGTCAAATATGTTTCGTGTTCGTTTTCCGTTGGTTCTTTTTTGCATACGTTCATCTGAAACCTATCATGGTAAACGCTTTTGTGAAAGATGCATGGCGAAATGAAACACAACGATGCCGAATGCCACCGCTACATTCAACGACTCCTTGGTGCCGCGCATCGGAATTTCCAAGATTTTGTCGGCACGGGACAAAACGGTAGGCGTCAATCCCTTCACCTCATTGCCAACGACAAACGCCGTTTTCGCAAGTTGTTTTCGTGAAAGTTTAATGCGCGTATACGGAATAGACTTTTTACTCTGTTCGAGTGCAAATATGCGGTAGCCATCCTTTTTCAAACCGTCCAGAACACGCGCGGTTGAGCGCGCCCGTTCCCACGCGACATGCTGCTCTGCCCCAAGCGAAACCTTGGCAAGCTGCGGTCGTATGCGTCCGTATTCGTCAACCGGCGTCGGCGTGATGCCGCACAAACATAATTTTTCAATGCCCGCCGCATCCGCCGTGCGGAATAGAGAACCGACGTTATGCATACTGCGGATATTGTGAAGCACCGCGACCATCATGGTCGTATTAGCGAACTTCCGCGCCGGGGCCGACCGGATTTTCCGGCACGAGTAGCACGGGGCCTGCATCGCCGGATGCGGCAAGCAGCATGCCCTGGCTTTCGAGCCCCATGAGCGTTCGCGGCGCGAGATTTGCGACAATGACGATTTCTTTTCCCACCAGCTCTTCCGGTGTGTATTGTGCGCCGATACCGGCAACGATCTGTCGCTTTGATTCTTCTCCACAATCCACCTCTAGCCGTACCAGCTTCTCCGAACCTTCCACCTTTTCCGCTGTGAGGACTTTTGCGACGCGGAGTTCAATCTTTTTAAAGTCTTCAAAGGTGATCATTGCCGTTTCAGAACACGCATAAGATATACCGTCACGACTACCACGATCACCGTTAAAATGATGGCGTAGGCGAATTTCGCAAGCACCGTGTTGGTACTCAACGGGAACAGATACTCGATGAGAGCCTTGATCGCGTCGTTCCACGCAAGACCCGCCACAAACCCGAACGCCGCGGCAATGTAGCTTGCAGCTTGATTTTTCACCTCCACACGGACACTGGCCGGCTCCGTCACGTTGCTTTTATCATCCATGATTTTTTGAGTATATCACATCACATGGCGATACGCATCTTCCCTTTCATAATGGTAGCCAGGCGTTCTTTGGCAAGCGTTACAGCCACTTTCATCACCCGCGCGCGCGGCTCCGATAAGCGGCGTGCGATAACAGAAAGCGCCAAGGGACCGTCGGTGACCAGCAACGCAAGAATGCGCCCACGCACCTGACGGTCGGACCCTTCAAATTTCGGCTGCCGCTGATAATGCGCGCTTTTGCGGTTGGGATTTTCCTTTTCCGCGCGCGCAAGCCATGCGCCGTAATCCATAAGCGCAAAATACCACTCCCGCGGGTTTTTCGTATCCACCGTTTTTTGAACGATCTTTAAAATATCGCTGTCATGGACGCTCTTTTTGTGAGGAAAGAAAAAATGGATGAATACGCGCCGGATGTTGGTTTCAATAAACGCCACCGGCTCCTGAAACGCAAACGCGGCAATAGAACCGGCAGTGGCAAAACCGATACCCGGCAACGCGGCAAGCATGACCGGATCGCGCGGCAATATTCCGCCGTGTTCGCGCACAACGGTTTGGGCAAGCCGCTTGAGCATAAGCGCGCGGCGGTTGTACCCCAAACCCTGCCATGCGGCAAGCACGCGGGAAAGTGGCGCGCGAGCGAGCGAGCGAAAGCTCGGAAACATTCTTACGAACGGCCTGAGCTTGTGCGTCACGCGCGCAACTTGCGTTTGCTGTAGCATCACCTCGGAAACGACGACACGGTATGGCGTGATGTTCTTTCGCCACACCATGTCATGACGGCCATGCCGCCGGTAATGCCGCCATACCGTTTTTTGAAATGTTCTGATGCTTATGCGCATGGGCGCATTATACTAAAAAAAGTCGCTCCGGGGTACCGTAGACAAAATCAAAGATATCGCGGCAAAACCGCAGGGTATTGAGTAATCCCTCGTCGCCCTCGCGTAGCTCCGAGCTCTCTCGGGATATTTTCGTTCCCATTGTAGCAACTCCGCCACGAGCGGCGGAGTATTGTGATGAAAATAAAACCCCGGAGCGTGAGCTTAAGAAGAGATAATAATCCTTCATATGCTCCTCCGGGGACGGTGCCCTCCGTAAGGGCCTCGATGACGCCTTATCAAAAAGGCGCTGGGGGGTGTACAATATTCAGTTTTGAAGGAAATCCGATCCGCCGCCGGTGACGCCACACGCGTTAAGAAGCCGCCCTTAGGAATCGGAAGCTTCTTATTGCGGAATGACCGGCCGCGCTATCGCTATCCTCCGGACTACCAAGGTCCATTGCGTTTTGTTAGGCTGATATCATGACAGCTCGACCCTGCTGCCTCTGCTTATGATAATGCGCGAACGAACGAAAAGGTGTCATGTTGTCGCGAACGCTTTGTGCGATCTGTTTTCTACCGCGCGAAAGCGCCAGCTTCACGGCGTTTTCGGACATCCGCATGTTCTGCGAGATCTCCCGCACCCGCATGTGCTTGGCGTAGCGCAAGAAAAAAGCAACCTTGCGGTTTTGAACCAGCCGCGCGGATGCGCGCCACACGGCTTCGGAACGATGTACAACATCAAGGCGCTCCGCCATGTCGTGTGCCGCAGAACCGTCGGAAACCGTCTCCTCATCCAGTGCATCATACATACGAAAGCCCTGGAAATGCCTTGCAAGTACTGTGCGCGCAACGGCGAACAGGTACGCGCTATAGGGGTGTCCCATCCATTGAAAATCATCCAGCCGCGCAAATGAACGCAGAAACACTTCCTGCGTAAGGTCCTCCGCAGTTGCTCGTTCTTTGACGCGGCGCACAAAATAACCAAGCATCCTGTCTTTATATTTGATGTACAGCAACCCGTATTCCTCTTTGTTGCGCCGCGCACGCTCTATCAGAAAAAAGTCGTCGTCGCGGTCCATGCATATATATTATCCCCCCGCAGTTTTGAATGTCACGCAAAAAGTGAGCTATTTATGCACGGTTTACGCACATTCTTACGCACAGAGTTATCAACAGCAAAAAGGCCGCCAAGTGGCCTTTTGGTGCGAAATTTCTCTTTGGTGCGGATAACTATCTTATTTTTCGCGCAAATTTTCTCCCCGTGCGGACACCGCTTTTTACCGTTTTGACCGCTGTGCGTACCGCTTCTTTTTCTGCGTGCGCGAGATGCTTCCGGATATTCTTCCAATGCCCTCCGAGCTCGCGCGTCAGCGCGGCGATCTCTGTGGGGTCGACATTCTTTACTTTTGTGTATCCGCGCATCACATTCCGCACTACGGTACGATACGCCTCTTCATTCATGCCCTTCATTTTTTTCATACCCACCAGCACATCTTTTTTTGCTGTGCGCGCCCATGCCTTGGCTTTGGGGTTTGTCTTTAAAAGATATGCTCCTGCGGCAACCGCAGCGGCTGCCGCGAGCGCCGCACCCAACACAACCCTTTTCCCTGCCGATGATTTTTTCGTTTTTGCCATACAAAAATAGATTTAATGATTAGTTTTTCTTTTCTTTTTGAAAAAACGCGAGATGAAATGGTCAACCGAAACCCCCTTTGCCTTCACATGCGCCCGAAATGCGGCAACGTCGTCCAAAACGGCGCCGCTCTCCTGTTTAAACCGCTCGGATATCTTGTCCACGCGATGCAGGATGCGAATGACATATACGAGCGCAACAACAAATACAACGGAAATGACGACCACCGCGATCGCTGTGATGAAAAAAAAGATATCCGCCTTCGCCAGCGCGTCCATGCATACAGTATACCATGTGCGCTCACGCGCAACAAGAAAGGTGTAGTAATCTTAAAAGAAAACAGCGGGCAATATTTTGTCCGCTGTCAGCCATGTGGCTGCAATTTTTCAGAGTGCCTTCAAAAAAAAGTTGAGAAGATTTTCCCCGAGAACTTTTTGTGCTGCGGGATGGCCGTCCAACACTTTTGCGATGGTTTTCATTCGGTCGGCGCCGTTGAGTCCTGGGGGGTGGTCCGGATACCGCGAACGATATGCGCCATCGGGATCAAGTTTATCCCTAAGCTCGTAGAATTCCTTTTCCGCCTGCGCCGGATCGCGCGAGATATAGCTCGCGTCGCTGCCGATACATACTCCGTCCTCTCCACATACCTCAAGCGCATGCTCAAGGTGCTGCAGGAAAGGAATGGCGGAGTTATCGGTTTTATGCAGAAGAAATGTCATGGTACAGATACCGACGACCCCACCTCCCTCTGCGATTTCACTAAGAACATGGTCGGGAAGATTTCTGTCGTGCGCATACTGCTCAAAGCATCCGCCATGGGACGCAATAATCGGTACATCCAGCGCTTTTAATTTGGCGTATTCAAGAATATCTTCTGCTGTGGTATCGCCGACATGAGAGAGATCAATTATCATCCCATGCTCGGCGCAATCGTACACAAAACGTATTCCTTTGCGTGCAAGCGAAATAGTTGGATACCTCCATCCACCCCCTAACTGGTTTACCTTTTCATAGCAGGGGGCAATAATACGAATGCCTGCAGCGCGAAGCGCCTTAACATCCACATCTTTGGGCGTATGCTGCATTCCGAACACGACACCTATTTTGTGGGATGGCAGTTCCTCAATATCACTTTTTTCAACAATGACTTGAAGCTGACAAAACTCTTGCTCCACCTGATTGCGGAACTTTTTGTGCGCCGCGAGACATCCCTCCATGGTGTCAATCCATGGTGGAACCGAAGTGCAATGCACTAGGTTAAGAGCAAAAGGATCGTCAGTCCTTACATCAACACCTTTTCCTGGGCTTCCCAGGAAACCGAGAGAGTC
The DNA here is from genome assembly GCA_038062295.1 of Patescibacteria group bacterium. Classification (GTDB taxonomy): domain Bacteria; phylum Patescibacteriota; class Minisyncoccia; order GWC2-36-17; family WO2-46-25; genus JBBTXL01. The sequence goes on along the minus strand of JBBTXL010000020.1, from coordinate 5,087 downwards.
TGCATAGAACGTCATTCAAACCACCTCCCTTTTTTGGTTATTTTGTTTTTAATCTACAACCCCCAATGACAGAACTGTACACTTGCATAAGAAATTGCTTTTGTCAATATAAAAACCGTCACGATCAGCATCGGGATGGTTTTTGTGATCTTACAGGGCGTCTATTTTCGCCGCGAGGATGAAATCGTTTTCGGAGAGGCCGCCGACGGCATGCGTCCAGAGTTCAACGGTTACCTTGCCCCACGCCACATACAAATCAGGATGATGCCCTTCTTGCTCGGCACAGTCGCCCACACTGTTTGCAAACACAAGCGCATCCTTGAAATCCTTAAATATAAAACTCCGAACAATTTTCTTTCCATCCATAACTTTCCACTCGGGGTTTAGCTGCACAAGATGCTGTGCGATAACATCCGCCGACAGTGGCGGTGCGCCCACCTCGCACGGCACGCATTTTTTGTTTTTGAGTTCCGACATGATCATAGTATACCACATGAGTGCGCACCAAAAGAGCCCCTTAGGGGCTCTTTTGGTTTCCTATTATTCTGTTGTGCTAGTCAACCTGGGTTCCCACCCGGTAATTTTCAAGTTCGCTTTCGTCCACGATCACAATATCTTCCCATTTATATCCGCGTTTCTGGAATACATTCACGGAAGGGATCCAACGCCGCTCGCTACCCGAGACGAAGTAGACTTTCTCGTCGCCGGATGCGCGGATGAGAGTGATATTCGTTACCGTCGCAAAGTACCCAAGCTCGTTGGCGCTTAACGTCGTGATATCTTCCCAATCAAGACCGAGCGCTTCAAATTCCGCGGGGTCGGTAACATGACGCTTTTTGCCGCCCGAGACAAGATACACCGAAGCACCGTTGCTTGCTTTTATGAGCATATCGTCCATGTATGCATCCACAACGGATTGCGGAAGAATGCTGATCTGGTTCCAGCGATATCCCAATTCTTCAAACGCGCGGGCGGTAGGAATGTGGCGTCGCTTGCCGTTTGAAATAATATACACCTCTGATGAACCATCTCCCCTGCAAACCGTTCCGTTGGGCAGGTCTCCCGTGCCGATGTAGCGGACAGCCGCGCTTCCTGAAAATAACTTCGTGCCAATGGTTCCCGAAATGGTAATGTTTTTAGTAAGCAGCGGAACCGTAGAGGTACCGGTGGAAGTAGTTGCGGAAGCGGCTGATGCGCTTACGGCGAGAAAATTCACCACCGCACTGCGGGAAAATTTGAGCTGAAGACTCGTTTCGCGCCCGCTCTCAAAATCAAACCATTTGGTGCGCTTTGACTTTACCTTCACGCGTTCGGGCGAGAGCGTTCCGTTGAGCTTGATGGACGAAGTATGTACATCCCGTGCATCGTACCCTTCCGGAAATGCCACGCGAATCTGCACCCACTTCCCTTTGCTTTTTGCGTTAATACTGCGCGGCTCCACTTTGAGTTTTACCACAACATCAGCAGTGGATGTCGCGGGCGGAGGAGAAACTGTTGGCGCAAGGGTCGAGAAGACATAATCGGACGATGTTGCGGTGTTGCCCGCCACATCCCGTGCCGCAACGGCAAAGTGATACACGGTGGACGACGCAAGGCTCGTGAGCCCTGCCGCGTGCGCCGTGCCCGCCACGCTTTCCCAGGCGGTCGTTATGCCGTAGACCGTTGATGTACCGTATGAAACGCGCCCGACTGAAGACTCGTTTGTATTCCATGTGATGGTCGCGGTCGTCTGTGTGCTTGTGGCCGAAACATTACTGATGACGGGGGCGGTCGTGTCCGGCGCAGGCGGCACCGGAAGCGTTATGAATGCCTGATCAGAAGACGTTGCGGTGTTGCCTGCCTCATCTTTTGCCGCAACCATGAAATGATACGTCGTTGACGCGGTGAGCGATGCAAGCGCGATGGTGTGCGCGGTGCTTGACGCAGCTTCCCATGCGGTTACCAAGCCGTAGGCCGTGGTGGTGCCATACTCCACTTGTCCGTACGCCAACTCATCGGTTGCAAATCCGATGGTTGCCGTCGTTTGCGTGCTTGTTGCCGTGATACTGCTTATCACCGGCGGCGTTATATCCGTATCTTCAGCGAATGCATACCCGACACTGATACCCGCTGCGGCAACAAAAAAAGCCATGGCGGCAAGAGTTGTGTGTTTCATAAAAAAGGTTAATGGTTACGTACCTGGAGACGAGAGCGCTCAAAAAACGTTACACCCTACCGATAGGTATATTGGGCAACCATCAACCCGTTCTCGTCGTTGAGGAAAATAGTGTCGCCGCCGGTATTGGTCCAGATCTCCTTGGGACGGTTCAGATATACGCGCCACTCGTTCAGATAAAAATCGTAGAACTGGTTGTTGTTCTCAACGCACTTTGAATAGTTGAACCGTTCCTTCATATACTGCCTGCATTCTATTTCCAGACCCTGGTCGTTCAGGTCCGGCTCTTTGCAATTACCCAGCGACGATATCACGCGCTGGCAATACGCCGAAAACTTTCGTATCTCGTCGGTTTTAGGCCGCGGACACAAATGAGGCAGCGCGGGCGTGAATGTGTGGTATGCGCTCAAGTACCCGACGCATTTGTTCAGACGGAAGTTAACTCCCAGCTCGCCGGCGGCAGTATAGATCACCGCCTTATCGCCGCTGCGCAAAACCAGCGGAACCTTTTGCTCATAGTAGGGGTGGTCGGGAATGGTGTACACCTCCGCGGGAATGATAAAGCTGGTGTGATACTGCTTGCTTTCGAGCGTCCAGCCCGCGAGCGCCACCGGCTGCTGCGACTTCCCAACGAGTGTGATGGATTCTGCATCGAGGTCTGCGGTCCGCGGATTCGCTCCCGAAATGATAATGTCGCCGTAGTGCGGAGACGCATTGACGGCAAAGGTATACTGCTTGGGCACGCGCTCCGCGACACCGTTCTGGTCTTTCGCGCGCAGGAAGAACGTATAGATACCGGCCTTTTTTGGCAGGGAGACGGTGCGCTGCTGGGACGCGGTCGTCACCCAGCGCGTATCCACCCCTTCCACGAACGTGTCAAAGGAAAGCTTTCTTGCGGGCATATTTGCCGCCGCAACGCCGGAAAATTCAAATTTTACCGAAAACTCTTCCACGGTCTGCTCCGGTTTTTTCAAAAGCATCCCCAGGGGGCGCGCAAGAAGCGTTGGCTGCTCAATGGGCTTTCCCTCGGAAATCTTTTTGAGCGACTCCCCTGAAATTTGGATAACGGCGCTCCAGTCAAGCCCGAGATTTTCAAAGTCGCGCGGCGTCCGGACCCACTGGCGCTTCCCGTTCTTGATGACATATATTTTCTCGTCCGCGGCGCGCACGACCGTGCCGTTAATAGAGCGTTCGTTCTTTGCGACATCTTTCCCGCGCGGATACACCTCCAGATCGTTGGAGGTAACGCCGTGAATGCTTTCCCACGCGTACCCAAGGCCGTTGAACACCTCCGGGTTCGGTATCCAGCGCACCATGCCGTTGTCAAGCACATACACTTCGGGTCCCGCGGCGCGTACCAGCGCCCCATCGGGGATGGGCGAAAACGCAAATGAGGCATGCGCAGAAGGCGCATGCACACCACCCAAACACAAGGCCACTGCCAGTACTGCAACAAAACTTTTCACTAAATGGAGCATGTCGTCATCATACCCAAAACCCGGTCAAAAAGAAACTCCCTCGCGAAATTCAAAAACCCGGCCCTTGCGTTTGTTGTGGATCGCGCAGCGAGCATACGGTCACACTTTTGCGTATATACTGAATTTTGTGACCGGCCGCTTTCTAGAATTGCTCACTGCAAACAAACTTGGTATACTCTGTTCATATGACATCACAAAACGAAAAGTATCGACGAGGTGGGCGAGCGGGACGGGCGGAAGAGCACGAGTTCCCCAAGGGCAAAGCGGGGCTGGTGCTGTGCCGCGTGTGCAACATCGTGTATTTCAAAAAATCATGGCACCACAACCTGCGGCGCCACCCGAATCTGCGCGAGGACTTGCATGTCTCCTTCACGATATGCCCTGCGTGCCGCACAATACAAAACAAACAGTACGAAGGACGGATCACCATCAAAAATATCCCATCCGCATCCCGCGCGAACCTTGCGGCGCTTATACACGCTTTTACCACGCGCGCATACCAAAAGGACCCGCTGGACCGTCTTATCCAGGTAAAAGAAACCCGCGCGGGACTTGAGGTGACAACCACCGAAAATCAGCTCGCGACCAAGCTCGCAAAAAAGATATGTGAAGTGTTCAAGAAAGGAATCATACGCATCGCATATTCCCACGGCCCCGCAAAAGTCGCGGATGTGACGGTGACATTCCCCTCCCCATGACCATTCAGAAAATTTATATCGGTGGCTGGTTCCAGCGCACCACGCTCCACCTCACCGAAATATGGGATTTTCTGAAATACGGGAAGTCGCACCTTGATTTCCCCACAGATGCGCTTGCCGCGGCGCGCGCAACGCTTGCCATCACCAGTGTGAGTCGCGAAAACGGCCCCTTGGAATACCTTGCGGTCGCAACCAGCATCGGCATCAACTACCGCATCTACGAAGACGGCCTTATCGTGCTTGAGAGAGAGTTTCACAACTTGAAAGACGACTGCACGACGATCAAAGACTACTACGACGAAAAACTCTCTAAAAGTCTTTCGCTTATTTTCAGCAAGGGCGCGCCGGTGCCGAAAGAGCTTGCCAACATCAAGACCATTCTTCCCTACATCGTCACCGTAACTGACGCGGAGAAAGCGGCGGTGGAAAAACTGTTTGCCGATTTTGGCGAGGATGTTTACTCCGCGCTTGCCACGCAAAACGTGGAGGTATATCGCGCGGCAGGCATGATCGTCATCAACAACTTGCGCGACGAAACCCTCACGCGCGAAGTTATTGAGTCGCAGATATTCTTTCGCGACTTTAAGTCACAGCTCCACCGCTATCTCAACATCCACCGCATCGTGTGGGAAAAGATAGATGCCATCAAAGAACGCGGAGAGGTGCGGGGAACGGAAATAGATGCGCTGCGCAACGAGCTGTCCGATTATCAAAAGACCATCAACCTCATCGGCGCGCGTATTGACCAGATGGACG
>JBBTXL010000019.1:0-7068 GCA_038062295.1 Patescibacteria group bacterium | reverse complement strand
CGAGATCCCCATGGTAGATTATTTTACCACAATGTCTCCTTCGGCAAGACCGTGTGCGATCTCGATGCGCTCCTGCCATACATCGCCCGTAAGTACCGGCACTTTGAGCGCGCCATCACGCGACTGCAACCGGGCAAAATGTCCGTTATTTTCTTCCGTAATAAATGAGCGGTCCACAAAAAGAACATTGCGTTTTTTTATTGCATGCACAACGATCTCCGCCGTTGTCCCGAGCGGCCACGCCGGAGTACCGTCCGTGGCTATGGCAACCACCACAACGCTCTGCCCGCCGACCACCAGCACGCTGCCGGCAACCTCATCCGGCTGCCCGGGTATGCGAATAACAACCGTATCGCCGCCGTGTATCTTTCCCGCCGTTGCCGCTTCCACCGAAGCTTCAAACCGAGCACCCGCGGCAGTGGTGAATTCCACAACAGGCGCATACGCACGCAACGTGCTCCCGGCGTGCGCCGCGACGCGTCCGATAACGCCGTCGGCCGGCGCAGAGAGCACCGTACGCGCCAACTGCTCTTGGAGCGCATCCAAAGAAGCGTTGTACTCTTTGATCTCGGCCTGCGCAACGGCAATGTCAATGCGGGACGGCGTCGCTCTTTTCAGCGCCAGGTCGCTCTGGAGCGTCGTGTACGCGATGTCTGCCACCGCCATGGCGTTTTCCGCTTCCGTCACCGCAATGCGATTGTCCAGCTTTTGCTGCGCGATATCCTGTTCGAATGTCAGGATCGCCGTTTGCGTCGCGTTGATGACGGAGCGCTGGATCGCCATGGTGCTGCGATACCCGGAAATATCGGGGGCATTGACCGTCATCATGCCGGTTTCGAGTACATCGGCCGTCTTTTGCAGAGAAGCCCTCAAAACTTCCAGGTTGAGCTTGAACGCCGCAAGCGCCATATCGGTACTGGTGCTGGTCATGTCCAAGGCCAGGCGCGCGCGTTCGGCGCCGGTGTTGAATACAGAGGTTCTTGCGAACATCACCTGCCACTCTGCATCCGACCGCGCTTTGGATTCCGGGATGATAAAAGTGTCGCGGAACTTATTACGGTCGTCGTATATCTCCGCGAGCGCATGCATCGCGTTTTCTGCGTTCAAGACGACTGTATCGGCATAATCGTTGGCGCGCGCGTAGTGCTCCGCGAGGTCTGCTGCCGCCTTCAGCCGGATATTTTCCAGCGTCGCGCGCGTGCTCTCAAGCGCAACGCGTGCCGAGGCAACGTTCGATTCGGCAAGCGCAACCTCTTCCTTTTTCGTCCCCGCCAAAAGCTGCGAAAGTTTCAGCTGGGCAAGCTCTCTTTTCGCTTCATACTGTTTCAGCTGCGCCCGGATGTTCGCGTCGCTCAACTCGGCAAGCGTTTCGCCCGCCGAAACCTTTTGCCCTTCCCGTATCACAACGGCACGCACCGACCCTTCGACGCTAAAGCTCAGATCAACCGTCTTTGCGTCAACCAGTGCCCCCGCAAGCGTTATATCCTCGTAGAGGTCGCCCCGTGTTACCGTCGCGGTTTCACGCGGCGACGGATGCCATAACAAAAACACCGCGATAGATGCCATTGCGACAACGGCCGCAGCCGCGAGAATGCTTGTTCGCTGGAGTATGGAAAAAACCATGGAAAGAGACGTTCCTTACAACCTCTGCTGTCCCCCACCCGCGGCGCGAGAATACCGGGGATCAGAGCACCCCCAAATCCGCGTCAATGCTCTGAAATTCACGGTCCAAATCTCCCGTGTTGATTTCCTTGAGGTCCTGTTCGATCGCGGCCGGACTTGTTTGATCAACCCGTTGTTGTTGTACCTCAACGCCGGACGGCACTGCGGGCGTTCCCGCAAAGTACTGCTGGGAAACCATGTACACAAGCGCTCCGATAATGACCACGATAACGATGAGAATAATGGTGTTTTGCATATTCTGGTGCGTTAATTGCTGCCTGCGGCAGTTCCGTCAGGGGAAGATGTTGCCGTCGGCGCTGGCCGCTCCGCCTGCGCGAGAGCAACCGCCGCCTGGCGCGCGGCATCATGCGCCTTCCGCACCGTCTCGCGCACGGCGCTTAGGTCGTTGTGCAGCGCTTGGCGCGTTGCGCCAACATCCCTCCGGAGCGTCCCTTCCTCGTTGACGGTCACGGAATACGTTTTCCCGCTTTGCGCCGTGATCGCCGCGCGGCTCGTCGCGATGGCGTCGTGCGCCGCCGTGATCGCCGCGCGCGCCGCGGAAACGTCCCTGCCTTGTTCTTGCGCTCTATCCGCGCGCTCGCCGATGCGCACTAAAATATTTTCGATGTTTTCCAACACGCTCGCGAAATGCTTGAGCATACGGTCATTCAGCGCTATAACCCCCGCGTTGATGCGCTCCACCGCCTGCTGTTTCCGCTCGTCCCGTATGGTGAGAAGCTTTGCCTTCAGTGTGTCGCGGTGTGCCGTAATGTCTGCCTGCGCCCGGGCCCGGCGCGCTTCCATGGCGCTTCGAAACTCCGCGCGTTTTTGTCCCATCGCCGCGCGCATTGCCTGCATGTCTGCCATCATCGCGTCGCGGATGGCACGGATCTCTTCGGTCGTGCTTGCACGCGCGGCGTGAATGTCTTGGCGCATATCCTGCGCGACGGCGCGCATGCCATCCCGCATCATGGGACGGTCGGATGTCGGTGGCACCTGCGCGAACGCCGGAAACGCAAACGCGGCACTCAAAAATAAAGAAAGTATCGTACGCATATACATTGTTACGTTACCATTAAGAATACTGTCTATTCCCACTATATCATTTTTGCATCCTTTGTACAGTTCTTTACTCCGCGATCATAACTCCTTCTTGCCCCGCTTCGCGGTGCCCAGGGATGTCGGAATAGAACCGAAATACCCCCTTCCGGTCCGGCATAAACTCAATGACGGTTGTCGCGCCTGCCGGAGCCGTTGTACGAACACCCAGCTCGTCAATGACGAACGACTGGTCCCCGACGGCATGGAGCGTGACGATAACTTTTTGGTCCGCCTTTACGTAGAACAGGTCCGGCGTGAAAAAGAAATTCTCTGCGGCGATGTCAATGCCGTTCCGATATGTTTTTTCCTGCGGAACTTTGCGCGCCTGCGGACCCTGGAGGTTTTGGCGAACGGAGGTTGCCGTGTCGCCCGCAGGAAAGGAATCACCGCCCGGCCCGCCGCGGAAAAAGAAAAACGCTCCCGCGACAAGCAACGCTGCACCGATAATAACAAGCGGAATCCTGTACATACAACCGCTATGTGCGAACGTAGCTTAGGATCTTCCCCACCGCTTCGTCCAGGTTAATACCCGTTTTGATAAAGTAATTTTTCACCCCGAGACTTTCCGCTTTTTTCATGCCGGAATCCTCGCTCAAGTTTGAAACAATGACCACCGGCACGTCCCGCCAGCCTTCGGTTTCGCGTATCCGCTCTAAAATTTCAAAGCCGGAAACATACGGCAGTAAAAGGTCCAAAATGACCACGCTTGGGTATACGCCGCCCGACTGCTTGATAAGCTGAAGCGCTTCCCTGCCATTTTCAACAACATGGGGCTTTACCCCGTGCGTCTCAAATTTCATCTGGTATGCTTTCTGAAGCGCCGGGTCATCCTCTATTAAAAGCACATATTTCTCGGCTGTTTCTGTCATACTTCCTACAGTATAAGCTTCCATTCACCAAATGTAAACAAAGCTCATGTCGCCATCATGAACTACCGATCTTTGTTGTGTGGCAAAGATCTGCCAACACACCTGGCTACATTTGTCCCTGGGAAGAACCCTTTGCCTCGCATTCTTTGCAACGACCAGCATGCGTCGCAATCTCGTAAATAGCAGACAAGCCAACAAGAATATAGATGATCTTTGAAACTGCTGCGCTCATCCCACCGAAAAGACTCCCTATTTCCCAGTTAAAAACACCCAGTAAAAGCCAGTTGATACCGCCAACGATGAGCAGTAAAAAGGTAATTTTATGGAACCCCGAAGCGTGTGCCATCATGTGATTGGTGCTGATTAACAATAGACCAACCGACCTTTCATAGGCCGCAAAGCCATACTGTTACTTTACAAGGAAATATGCCAAGCGTCAAAAAATGGGTGGTCGACGGGGCTCGAACCCGCAACCCCTCGGACCACAACCGAGTGCTCTGCCAATTGAGCTACGACCACCATACGCTTTCCCCAACCCCCGACATAAGAAACCCACGGTTTCCTATGTCGCTCCGCGTGCGCGGAGTTCCTGTTTTCCTCTGCAGGGGAATCGTCCGCTTACTCCGTTGGAGCAAGTGGTTATATGCGCCACATCGTATCAGATTTTTTTGCCGCGCGCAACGGAGTCGGCATGCGAGCGCATGAGTGCAAACAGCGCCTTTGTATCGTCATTCGGTGCTGACCGCACGATACGGACCATGCCACAGAGAGTACAGTGATGTACAATACGACGTACATCCTGCGTTCCCTCCACACCGACCGGCTCCATCATACCGCCGCATGTTTCCGCGCGGTCACCGGGATTAACATCCACATGTTTGCTCCACAAACACCGGGGACAGTGATTGGTATACCCGTTTCCGCGCGCGGCATGCCCGCAATGCCCGCATATGAAGTTTTCTTTCGTGCGCGTAAATTTTCTCGTGAACATGAAATATAACCCCTCGTCGCAACTTCTCGGGATGGTAAAATCTGATCGGTGCTCCCGCGAGGAATTGAACCTCGATATCCGGCTTAGAAGTCCGGAGTTCTATCCATTGAACTACGGGAGCTCAACCCCCAGGAAGTGCGGGGCTCAAAAAGAAACAGTAGCCCACAACCGGTGAAAAATCAATTACTCTGGATATTGTCGAGCGGCGGCTCCGTGAACGGATTGTGGAACGTCTTTCCCGAAACCTGCGCGCGCATACGTGTTTTTTCGTCCAGGAACCGGATAATGTCGTTCAGCTCTTTTTGTTTTACATGCACCTCCGGCACGGAGACAACGGGTTCGGTAGCGATCGTCCGGTAGCCGTAGTGAAAGAACACATACCCCGCGCTCCCCAGCACGCACAAAAACAAGGCAAAAAATACGATGCCGAAATGCCGATGCGCAAAACCCAGCGATGCGGTAACGGCAGTATGGAGGATGGAAAGGTTAAATTTCATGCTATGTGATCACCGGACATACACCCGCAGGGAAAGCTGGGCTCTCACTTCGTCAGTAGTTCCGACGGCGCTCCCTCCTTTACCGCTCGCCGTAAACATGTGAACGCTGTTTGCCGCCGCGTAGTACTCGGTATACTCAAGCGCCTGGGTAAACTTCAGTACCTGGGCGAACGAGCCGGAAACCCCAAGACTGAATGTGATGTGGTCTTTCTTGCCGGTGGCGTCTTGTGCATCACCCTCTACCGCCTGGATGATATGTGTGACGCCGTATTCCGCCGCAAGCCGCTCCACCATAATAATGAAAGTAAGCTTGTCGTTACGGTCAAGCAAAACGCTCGTGGCGCGCGCAATATCCTCTTGCGCCCTTTCATACTCGTTCAAAATGCCGGTTGCTTTCCCTTGTTTTGCGGAAAGCGTTGCAATGTTGCGCTTGATATCCATAACTTTCTCATGTGCGGTAAGAACCAGACCGAACGCAAACCATGCCGCAAAAGACAACCCGGCACAGGCAAGCGCCGCAACGGTCGCATCACGATAAAATCTTGTTGTGGGAGATGTCATGGTTTTGTGGGTTGCCGCTCAAACCCCGCGATCGTGAAGATAAGTTCAAAAACAAAATTCTTCTCTTTCAGAAGGTTCTGATCGGGATTTTTGAGACTTTCGGGGGCGGCATACTCGCTTGCGGAAAGCGCGCCAGCAAACGCCAGCATCTGGTCGCGCAGTTGGGCAAATCCCCTGATGGAAACCACATCGCTCTGCGCATCGACCGACACGTTTTCCAGATGTACTCCCGTCGGAACAAGCGCCGCGACACTTTCAATGATCGCTCCTGCGCTGACCGTTTCGGTGCGCGCCTTCGCAAGCGATACAAGCGCGGTGTTCGCGTTTTTAATGCTGCGCTCCGTTTCGGTGATGCGCCGGATGTATTCACCGCTTTCCTGAATGGCAAGCGATTCTTTCAATGCGGTCGCCTGGATGTTTAAAAAGAGCGATGTGGCAAACAGAAGCGCGGCAAAAAGCGCGATCAGAAAACACAGCGCAATGACCACCAGCACGAAAAATCGGCGCTTTTGATCAAATCGATACTCAATCTTATATTGTTCCGGTAAAAGATTCAGGGTTAACATGCTGTTTTACCTTGGAGCTTTTTGAATACCCGACAGCGCGAGCCCGAGCGCCGTGGTGTAGGAAAGCGACGTCCGATACGATAAACCGGGGACTTCGCGGAGCGGCGCAGTCAGAATGTTCACCCAGGGATTGCCCGTTTCAACCGCGATCTTGAGCGCCATCGCAAGATACACGTTCAGCCCATTCAAGTTCGAAACACCCCCGCACAACAGTATCTTTTTTATCGCGACCGAACCCTGCGCGCCCGCGGCGTCACTTCGCGCATGATGCTCATGCAACGCATGTCCTTCGTAAAAAGAAATGTAGTTGCGGATCTGCTCCGCAAGATCGCGCACAAGCGGCTCAAGCACCGTCCGTACCTTCCCGCCGTCCACATGCGCATCAAGCCCCACCTCGTAAAACAAACGCTTTGCCTCCTGGTGTTCCACGCCGAGCGCTTGAACGATAACTTCTATCATTTTATTCCCTCCGACAGGAACCGATGAGGTAAACTGAAGCGCGGACCCGGAAAAAATAATAAAGCTGGTTCGCGTTGCGCCAAGGTCAACCATGAGCAGCGGTTCTCCGGACGCCAAGTTCTTGACTAGCGCCCTACTGACCGCAACGGACTCAACCTCAAGTCCTTTGACGGACAGGTTGCATGTATGCAGCGTAGAAACAAAACCATCAACAAATTTCTTGGGCATCGCCGAAACCAGCACGTCCTGATGCCCAATCTTCGGCCCCGTTTCCACGAACTGCCAGTCATAATACACATCGTTGATGGAGAGCGGTATGTTCTGTTCTATTTCCCAGCGTACCGCTTCCCGCGCTTCTTCTT
>JBBTXL010000018.1:13660-40879 GCA_038062295.1 Patescibacteria group bacterium | reverse complement strand
CGGTTTTAAACAATGGACTGAATATTCCCTCGTTGAACGACAGAATGAACGCATCTTTGTTGTATATGCTTTCGCGCGCGCGGTACATGTTGAAGATCTCCGAACTATCAAGCCCCAGCGACTCCACAATGTACTGGTATGAATGCGTGTGAATGGCCTCTTCGTACGCCTGGCGCAAGAGATACATCCGGCATTCGGGCGAAGTGATGTGGCGATACGCGGCGAGTACCACATTGTTCGCCGCAATAGAATCTGCGGTGGTGAAAAACCCGAGCACGATCTTTAAAGCCAGCCGCTCGTCATCGGAGAGCACGTCGCGCGACTTCCATTGTTCAATATCGGCTTGCATGCTGATCTCCGTCGGGAGCCAGTGGTTCGCGTTGCCGATCTTGTACGATTCCCACGCGAACAAATGTTTCATCGGGTACAATTGCATTACATCGGCGTCGCCACCGTTGATGATGCGGCGCTTGTTGATGTCTACTCGTTGGGTTGTCTTTGTTATCGGCATGTTATTGGCACGCTTCGCAGGTCGGGTCGTCGATTGCGCACAGTTTGGGGCCTCCCGCAGTTGCCAATTTCAAGGAAGGCGGCGGAATGTTTTCACTCATAACAACAGCGCTTGATGCTACTGGCGACACCTCGAGCTGTTTTGTGCCGGAGTCCGCAATGGAAACGCCCGCGATCTCGCGCTCACCCGGAACGGGAGCAAAACTCCGCTTATGCGTTGTGCCGAACTCCGCCGCGTTCACGGTTGATTTTTCAACCTGCGATATCGCAAGTGTGCGAAGATAATACGTCGTTTTCAAACCCATCGCCCATGCGTACACATACAAGTTGGAAATGTCGCGACCTGACGTTCCTTTGAAAAAGATGTTCACCGACTGGCTTTGGTCGATCCACTTCCCGCGATACGCCGCCGCTTTGATAACCCACACGGGGTCAACCTCAAATGTTTCCTTGTACTTTTCTTTCAGGTGATCCGGAATCTCTTTAATAGTGGCGATACTGCCGTCGTTATATTTGATCTTCCCGAGCATTTCGTAATCCCACAGATTACGCTCTTTGAGGTCCGCAACAAGATGTGCGTTCACCACAACGAACTCGCCGGTCTGGTTTGACTTCACGTAGATATTCTTGTAGATGGGTTCAATAGACGGCACCGTTCCTGAAATGGTGGAAATGGTTGCGGTTGGTGCGATCGCCATGCAGTTGGAATTGCGCATCCCGTTCTTTTGCACTGCGGTGCGCACTGCAGTCCAGTCCATGCGACTCCGACGGTCCACGTCGGTTTTGATACCGCGCTCTTCTTCCAGCAACCGAACGGTATCGATGGGAAAAATACCGCGCTCCCACTTTGACCCTTTGTACGACTCGTACGTTCCGCGCTCGCGTGCAAGTTCCGCGGACGCAAGGATCGCGTGGTATGAAACCTGCTCCATCATCTCGTCCGACAGCGCAACGCATTCTTCGGAATCAAACCGGATGTCCATCATGTACAACGCATCCTGAAACCCAAGCACACCAAGTCCCACGGGGCGATGGCGAAGGTTTGCCGCTTTTGCTTCGGGCGTGGGATAAAAATTCACGTCAATAACGTTGTCCAGCATCCGCATCGCCATGCCAACCGTCGTGCCCATCATGGCCCAGTCGAACTTCTTGTCCTTCACATGCCGCGCAAGATTAACGGAACCAAGGTTACAAACAGCCGTTTCTTGCGCAGACGTGTTCAAGGTGATTTCCGTACACAGGTTTGAGCTATGCACCACACCCACATGGTCCTGCGGCGAGCGGATATTGCAGGGGTCCTTGAAGGTAATCCACGGATGCCCCGTTTCAAACAGCATGGAGATCATCTTTTTCCACAGATCGCGCGCCTTTACCACTTTATACAGCTGGAGCTTCCCTTCCGCGACCATTTTTTCGTATTCGGTGTAACGCTTTTCAAACTCTTTTCCGTAGATATGATGCAAATCGGGAGTTTCGTCGGGCGAGAGCAATGTCCAATCCCCGTCTTCCTGCACCCGCTTCATGAACAGGTCGGGAACCCAATTTGCCGTGTTCATATCATGCGCGCGCCGCCGTTCGTCGCCGGTATTTTTGCGCAACTCCAAAAAGTCTTCAATATCGTAATGCCATGTTTCCAAATACGCGCAGGTCGCGCCACGGCGCTTCCCCGAACGGTTAATGGCAACCGTCGTATCGTTGGCGATCTTCAAAAACGGAATGATGCCCTGGCTTTCCACCCCCGTTTTTTTGATGAGCGCGCCGGTGCCGCGCAAATTTGTCCAGTCGTTCCCCAAGCCGCCCGACCACTTGGAAAGCTGGGCGTTATCGCCGATACACTTGAAAATATGGGCCAGGTCGTCCTCCACGGTCGTTAAGTAGCATGAAGAAAGCTGGGGATGCGTTGTGCCGGCGTTAAACAGTGTCGGCGTAGACGGCACGAACAACAATGCGGAAATAAGATTGTAGAACCCCTCCGCATGTTCTTCCCTGCTCTTTTTATTTTCCGCAAGCGCAATGCCCATGGCAACACGCATCCAAAACCCCTGCGGAGTTTCAAAAATTCGTCCCGTTGTCGCATCGCGCGCAAAGTAACGGTCATACAGGGTCTGCAGACCCATGTAGGTAAAGATCTCATCTCGCTCGAGTGTCAACTTCTGGCTCATTTTTTTCAGGTCAAATTCCAGCAACCGCTCGTCGAGCACACCCGCCTTCACGCCATCCTTTACATTATTCACGAACGCCTCGCGATACGAGCGCTCCAGGTCGTCAAAATCAACATTGTCACCAATGACCCGCTTGTACAAGTCCCGCAACAGTAAACGCTCGGCAACCGCGGAGTACGCCGGATCCTGCTCTATCCATGAGCGCACCGTCATCACCAGTGCCTTGCGAATATCTTTGGTCGTGATCTCATCGTATACGGCTTCCTTGCACAGGCCAACCAGCGCTTCAATATCCACAATTCCCTCATAACCGCGTGCCGCGTGTGCGAGCGTTTTTCTGAGCTTTTCCTCGTTGAATTTCTCCTTTTTCCCCGAGCTTTTTACGACAAAAAGCTCCTTTTTCTCTATCTTTTCAATGATTTCCTGCTGTTTCTCGATGCGCTGCTTCTCATGCTCCTTCCGGTACAGAATATACGCCTTTGCCGCGTCAAAATACCCCCGTTCCATGAGGGTCTTTTCTACAATATCCTGGATGTTTTCAACCTGGGGTGCCGCACCGGACGCAAAAAATATCTCCGCCTTTTCTACAACACTCTCCGTGAACGCAGTAAGACTGTCCTGGGTAAAGGGCGTACCGGTAGCAAGGAATGCCTTTGCTACCGCAGCCGATATTTTGAGAGGGGCAAAGTCAACAATCTCGCCGTTCCGCTTTTTGATCGTAGTGATGGCCATGAAGTGATGTGATATGAGTGTGATGGTCCTTGTATATTATCACTTCCGTTATCCACATGCAAATATATTACATTGTAATACAAATGGGGAATGAAAACTTCCGGAGGTCTCATACAAAACAAGCGGAAATACAAAAAAATTCCCTTTGGAGAAGGGGAGGAGGAATACGGAAATACCGCGAGATGAGCTATTTCTTCCGCCGTAAAAAGGCGGGAACTTCCCAGCCGTCATCGGAGATCTTTGCCACTTCCGCGGCGAATTGCTTGCCCCCGGGCGGGTGCGCAACCGTCACCGGAACCGAAGTTCCCTGGCTGTGCCTGGGAGAAGACGGTTCCTGCCTCGTGGACGACGCCTCCGGAGCTCGCTGAGCCGTTCCCGCCGCTTGAGTCCCCGAAACCGCCTTATGAAAAGGGTCTTTTTTTGGGGCTGGCGCCTTCCCGTCGCCAAATCCCGTGGCAATAACGGTCAGTTTTATCTCCCCTTTTCGGAGCCGTGGGTCATGGACCGCGCCAAAAATGATCTTGGCGTCGGCGTCAACCGCATCCGTAATGATCTTTGCCGCATGGTTAACCTCCATCATACCAAGGTCGGACCCGCCGGAAACGTTAAACAGCACGCCACGCGCTCCCTCAATGGAAAGCTCCAGTAACGGAGAGCTGATGGCCGCACGCGCCGCGCGCTGGGCGCGGTCTTCGCCGGACGCAATACCGATGCCCATCAGTGCCGACCCTGCGTTCTCCATGATCGCTTTTACGTCGTTAAAATCAACGTTGATGATACCCGGTAGCGTAATAAGATCGGAAATCCCTTGCACCGCCTGCTTTAACACATTGTCCACCATGTAGAACGAATCCATGAACGAGGTTTCCTCGCCGATAATGGTGAAAATGCGGTCGTTCGGAATGATAACC
The DNA here is from genome assembly GCA_038062295.1 of Patescibacteria group bacterium. GTDB lineage: Bacteria > Patescibacteriota > Minisyncoccia > GWC2-36-17 > WO2-46-25 > JBBTXL01. The sequence goes on along the minus strand of JBBTXL010000018.1, from coordinate 36,564 downwards.
ATTGCGTCAACATAATCGCGCAGATTCCCTAAGCCCTCTTCCGCAATGCGCGAACGCTGCACGCCCTCAAAACTAAATGGCTTGGTGACGACCGCAACCGTCAGCGCGCCTTGCGAGCGCGCGATATCGGCGATGACAGGAGCCGCCCCCGTGCCGGTGCCGCCGCCCAATCCGCAGGTCACAAAAACCAGGTCTGCCCCTTTGAGCGCTTCCTGGATCTCTTCGCGCGACTCATCCGCCGCCTGTCGTCCCAGATCGGGGTTCATGCCGGCGCCAAGCCCCTTGGTCGTATTGCGCCCAATATGCACTTTTTGGCCCGCCTGGGTATGATGCAGATCCTGCGCGTCGGTATTGACCGCAATGAATTCAACGCCTTTGATGCGGTCGGCCGCCATGCGGGAAACGGCCTTGTTGCCGCCACCGCCCACACCGACCACCTTAATTTTTGCAAATGTTTCCAAATCGGGATTTAAGCGAGCCATATAAATATTTTTCTTGAGTGAATAATACTCCACTTCCCCACTTTCATCAAGCGCCCCCTGAAATTTACGGCAAAAACATCCGCGCCCAACGCCGAAGAAATCCTCCCGAAACATGTGAGATCTGCTCTCCCCATGGGAATATGCCGGTGGTCCCTTTCTTTTCCATTCCATCAAGACTTAACAAACAGAGCCCGACGGCAGTTGCGTATTCGGGCGTGGCGGTCTGGTCAACAATGCCATCCAGACGCAGCGGAACCCCGATATGCACCGGCAACTTCAGCCGTTGTTTTGCAAATTCCGCAATGCCGTTCATGCGCGCCCCACCCCCGGTCAGCACCACACCGCCCGGAAACAACATTTGTTTTGAGATCTTTTTCAATTCTCTGTCCACCAGATCAAATATTTCGTCCAGCCGCGCTTCGATTATTTCCGCAACTTCTTTCCGGGAAATAACGCCTAGTTTTTCATTGTCCTCTTCCGAACCGAGCGTTATCATCTCACGCTTGTTGACGGCATCGGCACGGCATACCCCTGAACGAACCTTCACGGCTTCCGCAAGGTCAATATCAAGCTGCAAACCGATGGCAATGTCGTTCGTGACATGCGCCGCGCCCACCGGCAATACCGCCGTATGAATAACGTTCCCTTCTTCAAAAGCGGTAATGCCCGATGTCCAGCCGCCGATATCAAGCGCGATAACCCCAAGTTCCATTTGCCGCTTCGTGAGCACCGCACGGGCGGACGCAAGCGCGGCAACCGCAAGACCGTCAATATCTTTATTCGCCGATTCAATGCATGTGGCGAGGTTCCGCAACAGCGGGGTTGACCCTTCCACCACCAATGCGTTCACTTCGAGCCGCAGTCCGCGCATTCCCAGCGGGTCGTGGATGCCGCTTTCCCCGGCCACCGCATACTCTTTCGGCAGCACATGAATGATCTCCTTGTTGGGCGGGACCGCAATGGACTGCGCCTGCGCAAGCGCGCGGACTATATCGTCCCGGGATATCTCCTGATCGGCCCGGGATACGGAAACCACTCCCTTGGAATACCGCGAAGAAATGTGCGGGCCCGACAAACTCACAAAACAGGATGACACCCGATACCCCGACGACTGTTCCGCGGCCGCAATGGACGCAGCAACGGCCGGCACCGCGTCTTCAAGGTCAATCACCACACCTTTACGCACACCGGCGGACGGCACTTCGCCGACGCCGACAATAACCAGCGCTTCGCTCCCCTTTCTTTTTTGGGCGATCACCGTTCTGATGAGCGTGGACCCGATATCGAGTCCACAGATAAGAATATCTCGTGCCATGAGCTCACTGATCTTTAAAAAATTTCGCAAGAATCCGCTTTTGTATCGCTATAGTTTTTCGATGCTCCGCATCCGACCGTTCGTGGTCAATGCCGTACACGTGCACCACACCATGGACCGCAAGCGTCGCCAGTCCGCGCGCGCCAGGCAAACCGTGAACGGCGGCATACGCCGGACATATCACGATCTCTCCCAGATGCTTACTGTCACGCAAACCTGCGCCAAACGGCATATCCGTTCGTTCAAGAAATCCGAACGAAAGAACATCCGTCGGACAGTCGCGTTTCCGCCATGTGCGGTTGATCGTGCGCATTCTCCGCTCGCCCACGAATACAACGCTTACTGCCACGGACCCGCTCCGCTCAAACAGCGAAACTGCCCGCGCAACGACGCGCTGAACCAATGCGACAGGGATGCGCCGGCGCGTGAGATTCACACAGGCAACATCAGCGCGCACTTTCATTGTACGCCATAATCTGCCGCTTGACAATTTGCGCTACCAGCGTCCCATCCGCCTTTCCTTTGGTTTTTTGGGTCACCTGCGCCATCACTTTCCCAAAGTCTTTTTCTCCCGTTAGCGCGACAGCCGGGATGATTTCCCGCAAGAGTGCTTCAATTTCTATTTCCGTCATCTGCGGCGGGAGATACGCCATCAGTACGGAAATTTCCCGTTCTTCCTGCAGCGCCATGTCACCTCGCCCGCCCGTGCGATACTGTCCCGCCGCATCGCGCCGCTTTTTCACCTCGGTACGCGCCACCTCTTCCACCAGCGCGTCTTCAGGCATCGCGGCCTTATCAAGCCGCGCTTCCAGCGCCTTGTTCTTGACCGCCGCTTTCAGTACGGTCAAAACCGACCGGCGCGCCGTATCGCCCGCTTTCAAAGCGGTCTTTATGTCATTCTCGATAGTTTCGTAGAGCGTCATGCGTTCGCTTTTACCTGCGTGGTTTTTTGCCGCGCGCGTCAAATTCTTCCAACTTGCCGAGCTTGTACAGCCGCTCGCGTTCTTTAATGATAATCGTGCGCCGCACTGCGGCCAACTGCCGTTCGCGTTTCGTTTTCGGGTCTGTTTTAAACCGCGTCTTGCGTGCCCGGATCAAAACGCCGCTCATCTGGATCTTTTTGGTGAAACGGCGCAAGAATGCGCTCGCCGACTCCCCTTCTTTTCTTCGTGCCTCGATCATACCGGGACCACCTCCTTTCCGTCCCCTGTATCCGCAGCCGCTTTCGGCCACGCCAACACATGCATGTGAATGTGGTCCACGACCTGCCCACCGCCTCTGCCGACATTAAACACCAGCTTGTAGCCGCTCTGCCGGACGCCAAGCTTCTCCGCAACCGCAGGTGCCGCGCGCATCACCCGTGCGATAACGTCCGTATCTTCTTCCCGCAGATCGTTGATGGAAACAATGTGCTTTTTGGGCACCACGAGCGCGTGTACCGGCGCTTTGGGATTGATGTCGTAAAACGCCATCACGCCGTCATCTTCAAAGACGGTTCGCGACGGAAGTTCTTTTGCGATGACCTTACAGAAAATGCAGTCGGTCATTTCTTTAATTTCTCCTTGAGCACCTTGATAAGTTTTTCCATGCTAATCGATTCCTGGGCGCCCGAGTCCATCTCGCGTACGATGATCATGCCGTCGATCGCTTCTTTATGCCCCAAAATGAGCGCGATCTTCGCGGCGCTGCGGTCAGCCGAGCGCAGCTGCGCCTTGATGCTGTCTTTGCCGAACGATTCCGCAACGGTTATGCCGTGCACGCGCAGGTCTTCAAACAACCGCAAACACTTTTTTTTGCTGAACGCGCCCAGCTGCACCAAAAACACTTCCGGCTTATACAGCGGCGTCGCCTTAATGTTTTGCCGCTTCATAACGCCGATCAAGCGCTCCATGCCGATGGCGGCGCCCACTGACGGGATATCTTTGCCGGCGAGCGTTTTGGCAAGCTGGTCATACCGCCCGCCACCCCCGAGTGCCAGTTTTGAACGCTGGTGCGTTTTCTCGCTGCCCCCTTCCACATGCTCATCCTCCACGAACACCTCAAACACCGTCTTGGTGTAGTAATCCAACCCCCGCACCAGGTGCGGATTTAACGCATACGGGATTTCCAGTTCGTCCAGATATTCAAACACGAGCTTGAAGTGGTTGTGGCACTCTTCGCAGAGGTGATCAATAAGGTTGGGGGCGTACGCTTTGAGCTGCTCGCATTTTTCCTCTTTGCAGTCCAAAAGGCGCAAAGGGTTGTCCTTCAGCCGTCGCTTGCAGTCCTTGCACAGTTTTGCCACGCGCGTTTTGTAAAAGCGCACCAGCTGCGTGCGGAACGCCGGCCGGCATTTGGGACAGCCGATGCTGTTGATCTCCACCCGCAAGTTTTTCATCCCCAGCTCCTGCGCAACGGCCAGAAAAGCGATGATCACCTGCGCGTCATACACCGCATCCTGGTCACCAAGAACTTCAAAACCCGCCTGGTGGTGCTGGCGGTACCGCCCCGCCTGCGGCTGTTCGTAGCGGAACATGGGACCGACGTAGTAAAGCTTCACCGGCTGCGGAAGATTGAGCATGCCGTTTTCCACATAGGAGCGCATCACGCCGGCCGTGCCTTCAGGCCGAAGCGCGAGCAGGTCGCCGCCCTTGGACCGAAACGTGTACATTTCTTTTTCCACGATATCGGTGCTTTGGCCGATAGCGGTAGAGTACAGGTCCGCGTGTTCGAACATGGGAATATCGATACGTTCAAAACCGTAGCTCAACGCCACGTGCTTGACCGCCTTGCGCACTTTTTCCCAATACTTTTGATCATCGGGAAGAATATCGAATGTCCCTTTAGGAGACTGAAATGTTTTTTTTACCTGTGTAGCCATATGCTTGTTCCGTGTTAATCCATAAATAACTCCGCTTTTTCGAATGGAAATGCGCGGAGCAACACTTTGCCGGTAATGAACTCCCGCTTCAGTGGCCCCCACATGCGCGAGTCCGACGATGCGCCGCGGTTGTCCCCAAGCACATAGTACTCGTCGTTCCCGAGCGCCACCGTCGCATTTCCGTATGTTTCCCTATTGGGCGGCAGATATTCCTCATTGAGTGCAAACCCTTCCGGATGTTCCTTATTCTTAATGGTCACACCGTCATCTGCAATAACGACGATCTCACCGGGCAGGCCAACAATGCGTTTAATATAGTATTTGCTCTGGTCGTATGGATATTTGAAGACAACCACATCGCCGCGCGTCGGCTCGCCGGTCGTCAGATAGGTCAGTTCGTTGATGATAAGGTAGTCGCCGTCGGTAAAGGTTGGCTCCATGGAAGCGCCGAGCACAAAGAACGGCTGGACGACGAAATAACGGATGGGAAGAATGATGATAAGCGAAATGAGCACCAGCTTCGCCGTTTCCCACAAAAACGACAATACTTTCTGAAAATTCATGTGCCAAGAATAGCATGGAAAATCGGGGTTGGCAACCCCTAATAAAAACAAAAACCGACATCTGTCTCATTCCTATGAAACAGATGTCGGTTAATTTTTATCGTTCCCAAAGTTTGATAGCAAGCCAGATGAACATCCCTTCCACAAAGATCTCCATCACGCCAGCCACTTGGTCCGCGACTCTGTGTGATGTGATGCCGTCACCAATCACATTGACCGCATACACTATTATCAACAGACCTCCCGAGCCAAGCGCGGCAGTCCCGCAGATTTTTAATGCGTTCATCACGCCCTCCCTTTTTTTTACTGTGACAGGCAAAGGATCAACGCCAAATGAGCAACAGAACAATGCCCGCAAAGACCCAAAGCACCACCTGGGCTCCTCCCAGAAACCAAAGGCCTATCCCGAAAACAAAGAACTCTTGGAGAAACCCTTCTGGTGACACCAGACTCCTCCCGCCCATGTACATCCACAGCGGGATGGACGAAACCATCAAGGCAAGCACAGTTAATAAAAACTTTATGATCACATTCATTGACTCCCTCCTTCTGCCCATTCGGGCTATTGGTATGTTCAGTTTTTAAATAACTTTTCCTTTTTCTCGCCCGTATGGTGTACATATCATATTTTATTGCGTTTGTCAATAAACGCGTGGCGTTGAAGTTTGCTATGATACACACATGCAGTTTGCTGTCTTCTTTGCAAAACTTGCCGTACTGGGCGCGGTCGTGCTCGGATTGCTGTTCGTCAACCCGACACCGCTTTCCACGAACGCGCCGGATAAGCCACGCACAGCGTCTGCGGTTAAAACAGTACTCTCGCTTGCCGCGATGACGGAAAATAGTACCGTGATGCTTAAAGGCGAGGAACGCGACCGCGTGAATATTTTGTTTGTGGGTTTGCCGGGCGAGGGCAACAGCGCGCCAGACCTCACCGATACGCTCATTGTGGCAAGTATCAAACCCTCCACACACCAGGTAGCACTCATCTCGCTTCCCCGCGACCTTTTGGTGCGCGTGGAACAGCTCAACTACCAAACCAAGATCAACGCGCTGTTTCGCATGAACGAGCGCAACCCGGAACTGTTGGAACAGAAAATAACAGAGATTACCGGGGAACCGGTGGATTATTTCGTCGCGCTGGACATTTCGGCCGTGGAGCACATCGTGGATGCGCTCGGCGGTTTGAACGTGGAGGTGCCCGAGGATATTCACGACACGGCATTCCCCACCAAAGACTTTGGCGTGGAAACATTCAGCGTAGAAAAAGGATGGCGCTATTTTGACGGCGCGACCGCACAAAAATATCTCCGCACGCGCCACTCCGCAGGCGGCGACTTTGTGCGCATGCGCCAACAGCAGGCGGTACTCGAAGCGCTGCGCAAAAAGGTGTTCGGCCTCAATATTTTGTACGACTTCCCAACCATTCTGTCGCTGTACGGCGCCGTTGCGGCGCACACGCAAACCAACCTCGCGCCCGAAGAAATACAACGCCTGTACCACATTGCGAAAACCGTCAGCTATGATACAGTGAAACAGGTTGTTGTGGATGGCGACCCCAAAGACCCGAATGCATTACTGGTCAGCACAACGGTGCGCCTCGGTGGAAAAGAAGCGTTCGTGCTCGTGCCGAAAAAGGGAACTTTTGATTATAGTGATATTCGCGAACTCGTAATAAATATATTCAAACAATGATGCATCTTATCATCGGCCTGGGAAATCCGGGCGACGAATACAAAAACACCAAGCATAACATCGGCAGAGCGATTGTTGAGAAATGGGCGGCAAAAAACGAGCTTGCCGATTTTGTGTTCGACAAAAAAGCAAATACGCTTGTCTCTGTTGGTAAAATTGGCAAAGAGAAAGTGATCGCGGCCATCCCCCAAACGTTCATGAATAAATCTGGGCTTGCTGTTTTCACGCTCGCATCGTACTACAAAATCAAGCCGGTGCAGATGTTCGTCGTCCACGACGACATTGACCTCCCTATCAGCAGGATGAAACTATCGTTTGATAAAAGCTCCGCCGGCCACAAAGGCGTGGAAAGCGTCATGCGCGCGCTCAAAACAAAAGCGTTCTGGCGCGTGCGCGTCGGCATCGGGCAAAAAAAGAAAACGAAAGACGCCATGGACATCGTGCTTAAAAAGTTCAGCACGAAAGAAGAACCGGATATGAAAAAAGCGGTCAAAAAAGCGCTCGAGGCGCTCACCTGCGCCGTCGCCGAAAGCCCCGAGAAAGCGATGTCGTTGTATAATGCATAATAAAAATGAGAAAAAATATTTTAATTGGTTTCATTTGTGGAACAGTATTATCTATAAGTATCTATTTTTTGCTATTTTTTTTCGTCTATGCGCCTCAGAAACACTTTGCTGCGTTTTCTGATTATAATCGAAATATCCCCATGTATGAAACCTATCTAGAATGTAAGACATGTGAAAATCAAAACAAATCTGCTTATGAATGTGCTGTTGAAGTGATGAGGCGGAATACCTTGGGCAGATACGCCGATGCTGAGACGTTTCTGGCGTCAGAATATCAACGCGTCGAATTGTTGACCCAGGAGCTCACTGACAGATGTGCAACCAAGAGCCTGGAAGAGTTGAAAAGTGACGAACAATTCTTTGGCCGGGAGAAAAGCAGCTCATGCGATAGCAGGTCGTACATATCTGGTGCCAATGAGCAATGTGAAAGAGACATTCAGGAAGCCTGTAAGCAACCGAGGAGCTTTATGTTGTCAATAGCCCAATCTCAATTTGTTAATCAAATTTGTTTGAAGTCGTCAGCAATGTCGAACTTTCGTCAAGCTGAATATTTGAAGCGTGGGGAAACGCCCCCCTTGCCAAAAATACAAGACGTCTATGATAACTATCTGGATGTTAATGGGGTTATGGGTTCAGTTTTGCGAAAAATATTTCCTTATTCAGGAGGACACCAGCCTACACTTTTTGGTCCTATTCTATTGTTCATAATGTATTTCTTAATCTTTATTTTGCCTCCTGCGGTGGGAATAACAATTGGTATATTTATTGAAAGGAAGAAATGGAAGTCCATGCAAAAGCCTCCGCAAAACTATATTTCTTAGGACACAAACCTGTAGCAAAAAAGTACGAAGCGCTTGAAGCACTCACCTGCGCCGTCGCCGAAAGCCCCGAGAAAGCGATGACGCTGTATAATCAATAATACAATCTCCCTATGCATGACTGACGCGAAAGAAATAATGATCGCGGCGTTCATCCCCTCTTTCGCGGAACGGGATGTTTTGTGGTTCTCGGAAAACGCGGAGAAGATCAAAAAGCTTGCCCGCGCCGATTCGTTTTGGAAAGAACATATTCTGTTTCTGGAAGAAGGAGAGCGCGTGAGCATGTCGGAGTTCTTGCGCTCGCTTGACTCCCTTCACTACGAAAAAGTGCAGACGGTGGCGGCGCACGGTGAATTTTCCACGCTGGGTGGAACGGTGACTGTGTTCCCTTTAAACAGCGACCGCCTCACGCGCATTGAATTTCTGGGCAATACCGTCGAGCGCATCACACCGCTTGAACAAAAAGAAATAGCGCAGGACAAGCGCGAAAAGCTCCTTAAAAAAGAAATGTTCAAGCGGGAGATTTCGCATTTGCACAATCTGAAAGAGGGCGACTTCGTGGTGCATCTTGACCACGGCATCGGCATCTTTCGCGGCATGTTTGAAAGTCCCACCCCCACTGAAGGAAATCCGACTTCATTCAGCGGGAAGTACTACTTGCTTGAATACGCGCCGCCCAAAGACAGCACAGAGCACGACAAGCTCTATGTGCCGGAAAGCCAAGTAAAAAAACTGTCGCGCTATCTGGGGCTTGAACAGCCGACCATTCACCGGCTCTCGGGTACCGTGTGGGAACACGCGAAAAAGAAAGTTTCGGAGGATGCCATAAGGCTCGCCAAAGAACTGTTGGAACTGTACGCATTGCGGCATCAAGCACGCCGCACCCCCTACCCCGCATTGGTGCGCGAACAGCATGATTTTGACGCGCGGTTTGAACATGTGGAAACGCACGACCAACAGCAAGCCATTGAAGACGTTCTTGCTGATATGCAAAAGACCGAGCCGATGGACCGGCTGGTGTGCGGAGACGTTGGGTTCGGTAAAACAGAAGTTGCGATGCGCGCGGCGTTTGCCGCGGTGTACGCGGGCAAGCAAGTCGCCGTGCTGTGCCCCACCACCGTGCTTGCCGACCAGCATTACGAAACATTCAAAAACCGTTTTGCCAAATTTCCCGTTGCCATCGGCATGCTCTCGCGATTTGAAACAAAGCAAGCGCAAAAAGAGACCGTGCGCAAGCTCAAAGAAGGAAAAGTCGACATCGTCATCGGTACGCACCGCATCTTATCAAAAGACGTTGCGTTCAAAAACGTCGGCCTGCTCATCATCGACGAAGAACAGCGTTTTGGCGTGCGCCAGAAAGAAAAACTCAAAGCGATGCGCGAAAACATCGATGTGTTGAGTCTGTCGGCAACGCCCATCCCCCGCACGCTGTATCTGGCGCTTTCGGGCATGCGCGCCATCAGCACCATCACCACGCCGCCGCTCGGGCGGCAAACCATCGAAACATTCATCCTTCCTTATAGTAAAGATGTCATCAGGAAAGCGATTGAATATGAACGCGGACGGCGCGGGCAAGTCTATTTTTTGCACAATAAGATAGAGACCATTGAAAAGGTAAAGGAAACGCTCAAAGAACTTGTGCCCAAAGCGAAATTTGAAGCCGTGCATGGCAGAGTCGGCGAAGCGCGCCTTCGCGCCGTCATGCGCGCCTTCAAAGAGAAAAAATTCGATGTGCTCGTGGCAACCACTATCATCGAGAACGGCCTTGATATTAAAAACGCGAATACGCTCATCGTGGACGATGCTACGCGGCTTGGCCTCGCGCAAGCGTATCAAATCCGTGGGCGCATCGGACGCGCAGAGCACAAAGCGCACGCGTATTTTCTTTACCCGTCAAAAGTCCTTTCCGAAGACGCGAAAAAGCGCCTTGAAGCGCTCAAAGAAGCGACGGAACTCGGCGCGGGATATTTCATCGCCCAGCGTGACTTGGAGATCCGCGGCGCGGGCAACATCCTGGGCAAAAAACAATCCGGCTCCGTGAACGCTGTTGGTTTAAATTTATATTGCCAGATGTTGGCCGATGCAGTGGAAAGCTTGCAAAACTTTTCACATTGAGAATCCTTTGGTACGATACAACGCATACATGAACAACATTCGTGAAGTAACAATCAACAACAAAGAGTATCCCGAACGGCTGCGGAATATTCACACGCCACCAAAAAAACTTTTTGTGCGCGGAGCATTGCCGCCCGACGATGCGGTAACGATCGCCATCGTCGGCTCGCGCAAATGCACGGCGTACGGGAAACAGGCGGCGTACGACTTGGCGTACGCGCTTGCCGCGCGCGGCGTGGTTATCGTGTCTGGCATGGCGCTTGGCATTGATGGCGAAGCGCACAAAGGGGCGCTCGACGCAGGCGGCGTAACAGTTGCGGTGCTGGGCACCGGGGTTGACGATAAATCCATTTACCCCCATACTCACACCTCGTTGGCAAAAAGTATTATGGAACATGGTGCGGTGATTTCCGAATACGAAACCGGGACACCTGCCCTGCCACACCAGTTCCCTGAGCGCAACCGGATTATTTCCGGGTTGTCGCTCGGCGTGGTGGTGGTCGAGGCAAGCGAAAAAAGCGGCTCGCTCATCACGGCAAACTTCGCGCTTGAGCAAGGAAGAGACGTGTTTGCGGTTCCCGGCCCCATCTATGCGCAGACGTCGCGGGGTGCGAACTTTCTTATCCAGCGCGGCGCAAAGCTCGTGCTTTCGGCAGATGACATTCTCACCGAACTGGGAATAACAACCGACACGAAAGGCGGGAGCACTGTGGGGCTTACCGAAGAAGAAACGGTTGTTATTTCCTGTCTTTCCGCAGAGCCTCTTACGGTGGATGACATTATCACACAATCGCACTTGAATGCAGAAACTGTGCTCATTGCGCTCACCATGTTAGAATTGAAAAATACAATCACGCATGTCGGCAGCACGTACGCGAAAAAAATCTGACGCGAAGGCGAACACGGCCCTTGTTATCGTAGAATCGCCCACGAAAGCAAAAACCATCACCCGATTTTTGGGTGATGGATATGTTGTTTTGTCATCATACGGGCATGTGCGCGACCTCCCAAAGTCAAAAATTGGCATTGATGTGGAGCATAACTTTGCGCCGCACTATATCGTGCCGCTCAAAGCAAAACCCCGCGTCAAGGAATTGAAAATAGCAGCAAAAAAGGCCGGCAGGATCATTCTTGCAACCGACGAGGACCGCGAAGGAGAAGCGATTGCGTGGCACCTCACCGAAGCGCTCGGGCTTAGCGAAACGAAACAACCGACGGAACGCATTGTATTTCATGAGATCACGCAAAAAGCCATTGAAGAAGCGCTTGCCCATCCCCGCGCCATTGATACGCGCCTGGTGAACGCACAACAGGCACGCCGGGTGCTTGACCGGCTCGTGGGGTACGAGCTTTCCCCGTTTCTGTGGCGCAAACTCATGCGCGGGCTTTCGGCCGGGCGCGTCCAGTCGGCTGCCGTGCGCCTGATCGTTGGGCGGGAAGAAGAGATCACCGCGTTCAAACCGCAAGAATACTGGACGATCGGCGGCGTATTTATCACGAACAATGGTGAGAAAGTCATTGCAACACTTATAAAACGAAATGAGGAAAAACTGGAAAAATTCTCCATCACGAATAAAACTGTGGCGGATGAAACGCTTCATGCACTCGCAAACGCACGCTACGCCGTCGCTGCCGTCACAAAAAAGGAACTGAAAAAATCACCGCCGACACCCTTTACCACAAGCACCTTGCAACAAGATGCATGGCGCAAACTTCGTTTTTCCGCAAAGCTCACCATGATGACGGCACAACAGCTCTATGAAGGCGTTGAGCTGGGCGCGGGTGGCAGCACCGGGCTTATCACCTACATGCGCACGGATTCGCTCCATGTTGCCGAAAGCGCGCTCGCGGAAGCGCGCTTGGCAATCGTTGCGCGCTTCGGAGAAAACTATGCGCTTGCTATCCCTCGCCGTTTTAAAACAAAGAGTAAGGGCGCGCAGGAAGCGCACGAAGCCGTCCGCCCCAGCGACCCCGCACGACACCCCGACGACATTAAAGACCACCTCACGCCGCAACAGTGGAAACTGTACAACCTCATCTGGCGGCGTTTTATCGCAACGCAGATGGAACATGCGATTTTTGACGCAACCGCCATTGATATTACAACCGAGGGAACAGCCGACCGCTGTATCTTCCGCGCCAACGGCATCGTGAAAAAATTCGACGGCTTCCTTGCGGCATATCCCACCAAATTTGAAGACACTGTTCTGCCTGTCGTTGTTGAAGGCGAACCGCTCACCCCGGAAACGGTGGATGGTACACAGCATTTCACCGAACCACCGCCGCGCTATACGGAAGCATCGCTCGTGAAAGCGCTTGAAGAATACGGCATCGGACGTCCCTCCACCTACGCGCCTATCATCAGCACCATCCAAGCGCGCAACTATGTGGAGAAGAACGAACAGCGGCGCCTCCAGCCAACCGAAACCGGCACGAAAGTGGATGCGCTCCTCGTACAGCACTTCCCGCAGATCGTGGATGTCGCGTTCACGGCGAAAATGGAAGAGGAACTGGACAAGGTCGGAGAAGGAGAAACGGCATGGGAAACCGTCGTCGGAGAATTTTACAAACCGTTCCACGAAAACCTGGAACAAAAGTACAAAGAGGTCGTGAAGGAAAATATGGATGAGCCAACCGACCAGGTATGCGAGAAGTGCGGCAAACCCATGGTTATCAAAACAGGACGGTTCGGACGATTCCTTGCGTGCACGGGGTTTCCCGAATGCAAAACAACCAAAACCATCCGCAAAACGACCGGCATCACCTGCCCGCAATGCAACGAAGGAGAGATCATAGAAAAGAAAACAAAAAAACGGCGCACCTTTTGGGGCTGCTCACGCTACCCCGACTGCGACTACGCCAGCTGGACAAACCCCGTAAAGAAAAAAGAGGAAGCGGAGGAGATGCGAACGAAAGAAGAACAATCGCCGGAAGAAAGCGAGGAGTAGTTACTGTAAAGGTACACTGCGATCATTAACAATCATAAAGCGGTAAAAGGAGGTGGTATACATGGACTCTTTGGAAAAAAAGCTGCGGGATTTTGGTTTTACACGAGAAACAGACCCAAAAGTTCTTGCACGATGGAAGAAAGAAGACGAGGAGATGGTAAAGAAAGTTATCCCTGTTTGGAAGATATTAGACAGATGGACCAGAAGGTCTTCCGGAACAAAGCTTCTTCGTGTCTAATCATCACGCATTAAAAAGACGCAAAGAAAAGTCTCTTTGCGTCTTTTCGTTTGAATTCTTAAAGGTATCTCTGCTTCCGTTTACAACCCCGCAAAATCGGTGTAGGTTACCCGTATATGGATGTTCGGGATATTTTGGAAAAAATACGGGATACGTCGCCTGAAGACGCAGAACTCATCGCTGAAGCGTACCGATTTGCCGCGCTCGCCCATGACGGGCAGACGCGTTTTTCGGGCGAACCGTATTTTATCCACCCCCACCATGTCGCGCTGACGCTTGCGGATATGGGCGCCGACGCCAATACCATTGCCGCGGGACTTTTGCACGATGTGTGCGAGGACGGCGCGGCGACCGGGGAAGATATTGAAAAAAAATTCGGCGCGGAGATCGCCTTCTTGGTGGAAGGTGTCACGAAGCTCGGTACGCTCAAATACAAAGGCGAGGAACGGTACGCCGAAAACCTGCGAAAAATGATCGTCGCAATGGCGCAGGACATCCGCGTCGTGCTTATCAAGCTTGCCGACCGGCTCCATAATATGAAGACGCTCGAGCATGTGCCGGAACACAAACGCAAGCGCATTGCCGATGAAACACTGGAAATTTATGCGCCGCTTGCCGACCGGCTCGGCATGTGGCGGCTGAAAGGTATTTTTGAAGACCTCGCATTCCCCTTCTCATTCGCGGAAGAATACCGGCAGCTGCTGCCGCGCGTGGAAAACCGCATTTCAGAAAAAGAACCGTACCTGACGACGATCAAGCAGAAGCTCGTCGACGAGCTCGCAAAGAACGGCGTACAGATCGTCCGCATCGACTCGCGCGTCAAGCACCTGTTCAGTTTGCATAAAAAACTCAAACAATTGGGTGACGAGCTGGAAGAAGTGCACGACCTGGTTGCCGCGCGCGTCATTGTACCGACCATTGCGGATTGCTATGCGACCCTCGGCATCATCCACAAGCTTTGGCCGCCGGTACATGGCAGAGTAAAAGACTATATTGCGCTTCCCAAGCCCAACGGGTATCAAAGCCTGCACACCACCGTGTTTTGCGACGGCGGCGAGATCACTGAATTCCAGATCCGCACGGAAAAGATGGACTACGAAGCCAAACACGGCATCGCCGCGCACTGGGCATACGCCGAGGCCGGCAAGCCCAAGGCGGGCGCACATACGAGCAGGAACCTCGCGTGGGTGCGCCAGATCAGCGAATGGCAGCGGACGGTTGCCGGCAGTAAGGAATTCATCGATAGTTTAAAGCTCGATCTCTTCAAAGACCGTATCTTTGTGCTCACGCCCAAGGGAGACGTCATCGATTTGCCCGAGGGCGCCACGCCGGTAGACTTTGCCTACCACGTGCATTCGGAAGTCGGCGACCGGTGCAACGGCGCCAAAGTGAACGGTAAGATGATCGCGCTTGATTCCGTGCTTTCAAACGGCGACGTATGCGAAATTCTCACCCAGAAAAACAAAAAGCCATCGCTTTCGTGGCTTGACTTCGTGAAAACCAACTATGCAAAAGGCAAGATCCGCGCGGCGCTCAAAGGCTAGCGTCTCGTGATCTTTGTGACAATATTTTTCAGGTCCTCGTTGGAAAAATACTTGATGATGATCTTCCCGCCGTCGCTCACGTGAGCGCCCGGCTCCACCAGCACTTTTGTTCCCAAATACGCTTCAAGCTCCACCATGACGCTTTTTGAAAACGCATCCACATTCGCCGCCGATTTGTTCGGCGTTTTTTTGTACTTGCGCGCGGCAACTTCCGTATTGCGTGCGGAAAGTTTCTGTTCGCGCACTTCGCGCCACAGTTTTAAACGCACATCATCGGTCGGGAGCGCCAAAATAGCGCGGGCATGGTTTTCAGAAAGTGCGCCTGACTCAATATCCGCCTGGATCTCTTTGGGGAGCGTAAGTAAACGCATCGTATTCCCTACCACCTGGCGCGACTTGCCGATCTTTCGAGCAATATCGTCCTGGCTTGCCTTAAACCGCTCTGTCAGTTCCTTGTAGGCAAACCCAAGCTCGATGGGATTGAGATCCTCACGCTGGATATTTTCCAAAATGGCAAGCTCCAGGTTCTCGTCGTCCGCCTTCACGGAACGCACGATGGCGGGAACCGTTTTGAGCTTTGCAATACGCGCGGCGCGCACCCGCCGTTCACCGGCGACGATCTGATACGGCTTGCCGCCGCCCGTCGTGCGCACAACAACCACGGGCTGTAAAATACCGCTCTCCGCGATGGAGCGCGCCAGATCGGCGAGCATTTCCTCGTCGAATTTCTTGCGCGGCTGGAACGGATTGGGCGCAATATCGTCCACAGGAATCTGCAGTACGACATCTGCGCTCGTCTGCGCCGGCGCGGCGGCCACAGAGGCCGACGTTTGGTCGAGCGCCTTGGGAGCTTGTCCTTGCGGGATCAACGATGAAAGTCCTTTGCCAAGTGCCATAAAATTTATATACTTTGTTGTTCTGTAGCGGGTTGTGTTTCGTGCGCAGTCTGGACAAGGGCTATGATCTCCTGCGCCAATTGCTTGTACGCCATACCGCCGCGGGACCACCACTTATACTCCATGATGGTTTTACCGTAGCTGGGAGCTTCTGCAAGCGACACCGAACGCGGTACAACCGCCGTGAACACGTGTGCAGGGAAGTTCCGTCGTACCTCCCGCTCCACTTCCTGCGCCAGATTGTTGCGCTTGTCGTACATCGTGAGTACGGCACCCATCACGGAAAGGTGCGGGCTTAAATGCTCGCGTATCAAGTTCAGTGTGCGCAACAACTGCGAGAGCCCTTCAAGCGCATAGTACTCGCACTGGACCGGGATAATAACCTTCTGTGCCGCAACGAGGGCGTTCACCGTGAGGATTCCCAAGCTTGGCGGACAGTCTATCAGGATAAAGTCGTACGAATCGGACAACTGCTGCAGGACGGAAAAAAGTTTGTATTCCCTGCCCTCCGCACCCACCAGTTCCACCGCCGCACCGGCAAGGTCAACCGAGGACGGCAGAATATCATAGTTTGGAATGCTTGTCGGCATAATGGCAGCTTTTGGGTCTGCGCCATCAGCAAGACAGTGATACAAGCTTATTGTAACACGCTCATGCGGAATGCCAAGCCCGCTGGTCGCGTTCGCCTGCGGGTCCAAGTCAACCAGCAATGTCTTATGCCCTTCGGCGGCAAGGTATGCGCCGACATTCAGCGCCGTGGTCGTTTTCCCCACGCCGCCCTTTTGGTTGCAAAACGCGATAATGGTCGCCATTCCCTCTATTATATATAGGAAGCGTACAAATTGACAATGAAATCGGAAACCGATACGCTGAAGGCAGCACCCTGCCGCTGTGGTGAAATTGGCAAACACGCGCGACTCAAAATCGCGTGGCTTTACGGCCTTGTCGGTTCAAGTCCGACCAGCGGCACCATAGTAGTTCATTCACAAGGAGGGGGTCACCATGTTCTATGACAAAAGAGATCTTATTATGGGGAGAGACCAGGTGTGCGCGCTCGCCCGCAACGCGACAGAAGACGCACTGTGCAAGATCCGACTGTTGTTTCGCCCTAAACTCCGATCGGTGCGATACGAAGTTCATATGGAGCAAAATAGATGTTCCGTGCGTATGGAAGTATATCCATCGTTCTTTTCCATAGAACCGGTTGTAGAAAGTATCGTCCACATCTATTGGTCAAGTGGTGTACCGTTTGTGTACTTTACCGAATTAAGAACCTCTCAAGATATCTATCAGTTTTACTGGGAGGAAAACGGAAAGATGTGGGATAAATTCCATTTCGTCCGCACACTGGCGGAGTCCGAATAAAAAATCCCGTACTGCAATTATGCAGTACGGGATTTTTATAACTTCTTTCACATAATAAAATTGATGAGGCGGTCTTTCACGAAGATCGTTTTTTTTATGGTGCCGATGATGAACTTGTGCGCATTGGCATCGGCGTGGGCAAGCGCGGCGGCTTGTGCTTCCGCAATGCCTTTTTGCGCTTTCACCACCGCACGCACCTTGCCGTTCACCTGCACTACCAGGTCAAAGGTCTCCTCGCGTACAAGCGCCTCATCATGCACCGGCCACGGCTCGCGGTGGATGGATTTTTTGCCGCCCAAGCGCTCCCAGAGTTCGTCGGCCATGTGCGGCGCAAACGGTGCCATGAGTTTTAAAAAAGTCTTGCATGTTTCCTTGTCGGCACCATGTTCTTCTATTGCGTTCAAACATATCATGAGCGCGCTCACGGCAGTATTATAACGAAGCGCTTCAATATCTTCAGTAACTTTTTTGACCGCCTGCTCCCGGGCGCGCCGCACGTCGTCCGAAGACATTTTTACAAATTTCTGCGCGGTGCCGCAACGCCATACGCGTTCCAGAAAACGCGTAATACCGGCCATCCCCTGATCGCGGAAATCACCGCCCTGCTCAAACGGCGCCAAAAACATGAGATACATGCGTAAGGCGTCGGCGCCAAATCTCTTGATATACTCGTCGGGGTTCACCACATTCCCCCGCGACTTTGACATTTTTGCGCCTTCTTTAATAAGCAAGCCGTGCGCGCGGAATTTCTTGAATGGCTCTTCACAATCAATCAGTCCCCAGTCTTTCAATACCATAGCAACAAAACGAACGTAGAGAAGGTGCAGGACGGCATGTTCCGACCCGCCGATATACATGTCCACCGGCAGCCATTTTTCCGTTCGCGCCTTGTCAAAAGGTTTCTGTGTGTTGGCAACATCAATATACCGCAGATAGTACCACGCGGAATCCAAAAAAGTGTCCGACACATCCGTTTCGCGGCGGGCTTTTGCGCCGCACGCGGGACACTTCACTTGGGAAAATGATTGTGCCGAAGCAAGCGGGGAAACTCCCGTGCCCGAAGGGCGGAAATCTTTCATCAGCGGAAGTTTTACCGGCAGGTCACCCTCCGGCACCGCGTACCACCCGGGCATGTCCGCGCGCTCACCCGTCTTTCTCGCTGCGCATGCCTCGCAATAGATCATCGGAATGGGCGGACCCCAGTATCGCTGGCGGGAAATAAGCCAGTCGCGCAAGCGGTACCGCACATCCGTTTTCCCGCCCACCTGTTCGGTGATTGCTTTTTTCGCTTCTTCCGAACGCATGCCGTTAAACTTCTCCGAGTTCACCAGTACCCCCTCTCCTTCATACGCCTCCGAAAGTGAAAATAATCCTTCTTTCACCGATGGCGGCTGAACGACCATTTTTATGGATATGTTAAACGCACGCGCAAAATCAAAATCTCGCTGGTCGTGCGCGGGTACGGCCATGATGGCGCCGGTGCCGACATCCCCCAATACATAGTCAGAAATCCACACGGGAATCTCGTCTTTGTTGGCGGGGTTTACGGCATATATGCCGGAAAATATGCCTGTTTTTTTCGTGCTCGTTTCCTTATCTGCCGCGCGACGCTTGGCCAGAACATCCGCCACATATTTTTTTATCTTCGCATCTGCCTGCCACCCAACCGCAAGCCACTGTTGTGCAAGCTCCGGGGATACAACCATAAACGTCGCACCAAACATCGTGTCGGGGCGCGTGGTGAAAATCTGCACTTTGTGTTTTCCGTCGGGTTGGCCGGGTATCATGTTCAGGTCAAACGCGATGAGCGCGCCCTCGGAACGCCCTATCCAGTTTCTTTGCGCGATCTTCACATTGTCGGACCAATCAAGCGACGGAAGGTTTCTCAACAGCCGCTCCGCATATTTCGTAATGCCGAAAAACCATTGCTCCAGTTCTTTTTTGATAACCTGCGTCTTACACCGCTCGCATACACCACCCTCCACCTGCTCGTCGGCAAGCACCGTCTTGCATGAAGGGCACCAGTTTACTTCTTGGCGCTTGCGATACGCAAGTCCTGCCTTAAACATCCGCGTAAAAATCCACTGTGTCCAGCGGTAATATTCCGGGTCATACGTTTCCAGCCGCTCGTTCCACGCAAACCCGTTTCCAATGGATACTAGTTGCTTATAAAACCGTTTTTCGGAAACTTTTGCCTGCGTGGCAGGATGCACGCCTATTTTGAGCGCATAATTTTCAGAGTGAATGCCAAAACCGTCCAAGCCAATGGGTTCAAACACATCATACCCCTGCATGCGCTTGAACCGCCCATAGATGTCCGAGCCGGTAAACGCGTACATATTCCCCACATGCAAACCCTCCGCCGACGGATACGGGAACATCATGAGGTTATAAAACGGCTTTTTGGCACCCGCCTGCAGCGAGGCACGGCGCGGGAGGTTTGGTTCATACACCCCTTCTTTCACCCAGCGCTTCTGCCGCTTTGCTTCAACTTTTTTGTGGTCGTATCGTGCCATGAAATAGTGATATAATAGATACCACAGTATCATTTTAGCGCTTGAATTTCAACTGAACTCTGCTATGATGCGCGCAACATTAGCCCCCGTAGTTCAATGGATAGAACAGCCCCGTCCTAAGGGGTTGATGTGCGTTCGATTCGTGCCGGGGGCACAACCATGAAAACAGTCCAACAACTTATCATTCATTCGTCTCCCCTTGCGCTGGGCATTGTGTTGAGCTACCTGCTGTGGCGCGAGAATATGCTGTTACTCGTGGTGTATACGGCACTCGTTGCCGCGCTTATTGTCGCGGGGAAAGACAGAAAAGTGGAAACTGTAATTTTTCTGTACGGCGCTGTCGTCGGGTTTGTTATAGAAGCTATCGGCACACAGGTCAGCGGGTACCAAACTTTTGTTCAGCCGGATATGCTTGGCATCCCTTTTTGGCTCATCGTCGCGTGGGGGTACGGTTTTCTTCTCATGAAGCGCATCGGGTTTATTATCACAACCGGCTCCCCATGGGCATCCGATTGCAAAGCGGATAAAAATATAGTTCAATAAGCACAGCAAAGGGCTCGCCCTAAGCTCGTCGAAGGGCCTATAGTTCATCGGTAGAACGCGTCCATGGCATGGACGAGGGCGGGGTTCAATTCCCCGTAGGTCCACCAAAATTGATTTGCCGAAAGTTAGATATGGACAGGAGTTATATGAGTGCCGTTGAAAGTGGGAAGAAGAATATAACGCTGGCCGTCTTGGAAAGACTGACAAATGCCCTTAGTGTGAGCGTAAACGAATTACTAAAATAAACCAAGATCGCGAATGAAGTTATTTTGATTGTTAGCCATTAATTGATACTATATATCTGACGATATGATTAATCCCAATCCAGCAAAAATAGGAGATATCCTTAACGCTTCCCTTCAATTTGCGGTGCCAAAGTATCAGCGTGAATACACTTGGGGTAAGACCGAAGCGTTAGAGTTTTTAGAAGATTTGAAAAGTTATACAGAATCTGAAACCGGCAGTCTTTATCTCGGAACTTTAATTTTTGATACTTCCGAAGAGCGTTCCAAAAAGATAAAAGTTGTTGATGGGCAACAACGCCTAACTACCGTATTATTGCTTCTAATAGCTTGTAGAAATATAGCCAAAAAATCAAAGGCTACTCGTATCGCCCAAAAAATCCAAGAGAAGATTACTTTTGAAGATCCCACGACTGACGAAGAGTCGTTGGGGCCTCGACTAATTGCCTCCGAGTCGATCAAAGATGTTTTTGAAGAAATATCAAAATATGGATGGAGTGGGGTTTTTCCAACCAGAATTGGTACTAAACAAGTTAAACGGCAAGTAAATCGGATTAAGCCAATTTATGATTATTTCTATAGCGAGGTAAAAAGTTTTGATCGGGCAAAACTAAGCAGATTTTTAAAAGCTATCTACGAAGCATATGTTGTACGAATTGATATTCAGGAAGAATCAGAGGCTTTTAGTATTTTTGAAAGAACTAATGCCCGTGGTGTTGATCTTGAAGCTTCCGACTTGTTAAAGAACTATCTTTTTGCTCACGGAGTTGAGGGTCTTGAAGAAATATGGCCACAGATTATCGAAAACTCTGACGGCACCGTTTTAAGAATGTTTAAGTATTTTTATGTCGCTAAAAACGGGTATGTTTCCAAATCAGATCTCTATAAAAAAATAAGGGATTACGGCAATATGATAGGTGCAGAAGAATTGGTGAAAGAACTTGATCAATTTTCTCGCTTCTATAACGTCATACGTACTGGAGACGGAGCCGTGATAAAAACCTACCTTGAATCAATTGGTTGCAGTGCTATCGCAGGGGATCAGAATAAGTATGAGAAAATTCACATAGCTCTTGAGGGTTTACGTCTATTTAAAATTTCACAAATTTATCCCCTTATTTACGCAGCAATGAATTGCTTCGTAAAAAATGGCGGTGGTAATAGTCAAGCACTCTCAAAGAAACTGATTGAATTATTTGATGTGATGGAAAAATATCACTTTGTAAATAATGCAGTTTGCGACAGAATTGGTAACGAGGTTGAAAAACTCTACGCAGATTTTTGTGTGCAGTATGAGGAGTCTAACGATTTTGAGGAAACAACGAAAGAGTTTACTCAAAATCTAAAGAAACGACTTGCTACAGAAGAAGAATTTGTATCCCGCTTTGTTGATATTTCATACTCTTCAGAGTATATCCCCCTTATTTCTTACATTTTTGATCGTATCAATAATGTTGGTTTACACCCCGGACAGAGAACGCGTATATTTAATCCTGACCAGAAAGTCTTGAGGAAGAATCATAATATCGAACATTTCTATCCTCAGACCCCAGAGGATGATATAAATTCAGATCCCGAAACACTTGAGGTAGTCGATAATATTGGTAACTTACTGGCAATTAGTTTTAGGACAAATTCGAAATTGGGAAACTTAAGCCCTGCAAAGAAACTTAAAAGGCTAAAAAATGAATTAGGTAAAGAAGTCCAAAATCTGTCTTATGTTAGAGAGTTCATAAAGAAATATGAGAAGCAGGTCCCATCTTGGGGTAAAAAATCATAGTTAGTAGAGCCAAGGAAATAGCCGAGCAATCATACAAGGAAATTTGGAAAATTAATTAAGATTCTTGGAATTTACCTCCACCTGTCGGGCGGAAAGGAAGGGGTTGGGGGAAGGAATTCCGCCGCGCCCGAGCGTCCCGCCGGAGCGCCTGTCCGCCGAAGCCTCAGCGCAGGCGGGAAGCGGAGGCGGGCTAGTTTCCCTCAAAATGGTTTCGCGCAAAGCTTAGAATATCCCACCGTAAGATACTTTTGGTATTTGACGAATGTTTAAAAACATGCAACATTTGAGGTTGTAGTTTTTTGCTCGTTGACAACAGAAAAGGAGATAATATGCCACCTGAAAAAATTTTACAGGTTATTGAAATGTACCGAGAACTTTTTATCCGGACAGCCATTGGCAAAGCCGAGTACCCGCATGA